>CACKXF010000012.1 GCA_902604065.1 uncultured Pelagibacteraceae bacterium
ATCTGTAGCAAAATTAGAGTCTTTAATTTCTTGTTTTATTTTAATTAAACTGTTTATTATACTCATATGTTTGTGCGAAAAAAAAAATACTATTTATTTATAGAAAATACTAGAGAATTTAATGTAAATTTAATTAAAATTCGAAATAAATTTAATATAATTTACAGGAATCAAAAAAAAGAAGAAGAAATTAGTAACCTCATTAAGTTTAGAAATAAGTGTAGGGAAAGGGGGGTGGCTTTTTACGTATCTAATAATACTCTTTTATTATCAAAATTAAAAGCAGATGGTCTTTACATTTCTGCACATAATAAAAATTTACTCTTAAATATATATTCAAAACTAGGATATAAAATAATTGGTTCCGCTCACAATCAAAGTGAGATCAATATTAAAGAGAAGCAGGGCTGTAAGACGATTATGTATTCTCGTATTTTTAAAACAGATTATACTTATAAAAAAGGCTTTTTAGGTTTGCAAAAGTTTAATATAATTTCACTAAGGTCAAAAGTTGATTTAGTTCCTTTGGGAGGCATTAATAAAACAAATTTAATTAAATTGAATTCTGTGATCTGTAATTCTTTCGCTTGTTTATCGCTCATAAAAAAAAAGCCGGCTAAAGTAATTAACCGGCTTTTTTAATTTTTTATATTCTAACTTAATTAGAACGCCATTGACATAGCAACGATAGTCTCTGTAACATCGTCACCTTCTATGTAAGAAGCGTTTTTAGTCTCTGAGTTAGATACTGACAATGTCATACCACCAACTGTGTACGCAAGATCAATAGTTTCGATTTCCATCTCTACTGCTGTTCTTGTTACTGCGTTAGCAACTGAAGTAGCTTTTGTTTTCTTTTCAGAATTCTCTTCAGTGTATGATACTGACAATGCATCGTTTACTGCAAAACCTAATGAGAACGCGTTGTTATCATAGTAGTTTGTCTTAGCTGTAGTAGACGCTGTGCTCATTCTTTGAGATGGTGCGTGTAATGTTTCACCATAACCTAAAGAAACTGGGCCCATTGAATAGTTAGCTGAGTAAGAACCACCTTCGTTCTCTTGTCTTGCACCGATATTTCCTGCTGCATCCATTATGTAGTATGAAGCTGCTAAAGATAAACCATCAATTGGAGCCATTGTTACCGCGTATTGCGTCATGTCACCAACTGTTTTAGTTCCCACTACTGAGTGAACTGAATCATTAGCTGTTCCACCTGCACCACCAACTGTAGACGCTGCTTTGAACGTCATGCTGAATGGTAAAATGTCTGCTGGAGCATGGTACTGAACGTTATTGTACGAACTGATGTTTGAACCGTACTGCATAGTTGTACCTGCAGCTGCACCACCACCATATCCGTTATCAGAACCTACACCGTAAGCTGAATTATCGAATGAGTATTTTGTTGATAGTCCACACTCTGATATACAAACTTTAAATGTACCGTAGTCAGTACCGATTGCTAAATTAGCATCGTCTTGTACAGTAGCACCGTCAATATCTTGAGCATATGACCATGTCATTCCGTTATCTAGTTCACCTGAAGCTGATAGTGAGAATTCGTTAGATAAACCAATTCCTTTACCAACACCATGTGTTCCAACTGTTCCACTGTTACTTAAGATTGTGTAAGTAGTTTTAACACCACCTGTCACTGCGAATTCACCAGCAAAAGCTGATGTAACTAGCATTACAGAAGTAATAGCTGAGAACAATATTTTTGTTAATTTATTCATTGTTTCTCCTTTGTTTAAACGTTAATTATAATTAACGTCCCAGTTATCTTACTTTTAAGAGGAAGATAGTATTAAAAGTTGTTAAATAACTTAATTAATTCAACATATGTGATATTTTTACAACATATTAAAAAGCCCATTTTCCTTAATTTTATTGGAATTTAGCCTAACAATGCTATTAATTGTTGTATTGAACAAAAACATGAGAATTTTAGTCAAATTATTACTTTATATTTTTATAGTTTCCATAACCGTTTCTTGTGGCAAGGGGTTTTTTAAAAAAGTGGATACAAGAAAAGTTCCTATATCAGGTCCCGAAAGAGCTAAACAAAACGTAAAGGAAGGAAGAGGTGTTTCCTTAGGTGAAATGGTCGGGGTTGGTAAAAATAATACTAATTACGAATTTAGTACATCAAATCCAATGTGGAGGGCAACTTTAGATATTTTAGATTTTTTACCTTTATCAACTGTAGACTATTCGGGAGGTGTTATTATTTCAGACTGGTATACAGATGATACTGAAAAAAATCAGGCTTTAAAAGTTACTGTACGATTTTTATCTAATGTTGTTAGGTCAAATAGTTTAAAAATAACGGTTCATCGTAAACGATGTTCTGTCGATCAGACATGCAAAATTGAATTATTTCAATCTAGGATTCAAGAAGAACTTGTCGCTTCAATTTTAAGAGAGGCAACTCTTTTAGAAAAACAAAAAAAAGAGTAATTTAAAAAATATTATGGAAAGACTTAATTTTCAAGCAATTGAAAAAAAATGGCAACTAATTTTTGAAAAAGAAAAATTGTATAACGGTAAAGATGCCAAAAAATTTTACTGTTTAGAAATGTTTCCTTACCCTTCTGGTAAAATTCATATGGGTCATGTCAGGAATTATACAATTGGAGATGTGATAGCAAGATTTAAATATTTGAATGGATTCAATGTTCTTCATCCAATGGGATGGGATGCTTTTGGGTTACCTGCTGAAAATGCTGCAAGAGAAAATAAACTACATCCTAAAATTTGGACAGAAAAAAATATAGCCGAGATGAAAAGACAATTAAAATTAATGGGTCTCTCAATAAACTGGGATCTTGAAGTATCTACGTGTGATGAAAATTATTATAAACATCAACAAGAAATCTTTATAGATTTTTTTAATAAAGGATTTGTGAAAAAAAAAGAAAATTATGTTAATTGGGACCCAGTTGAACAAACTGTATTAGCTAATGAACAAGTTGTAAATGGAAAAGGTTGGAGATCAGGAGCTATTGTAGAAAGAAAAAAGCTTTCACAATGGTTTTTTGACATTACTAAATTTTCAGATGAATTATTGACAGGTTTAGAAGAATTAGGGGGTTGGCCTGAAAAAGTAAAAACAATGCAAAAAAATTGGATTGGTAAATCTTTAGGATGTGAAATTAAATTTAAATTATCAAAGTCTGAAGATAGTTTAACTGTATTTACAACAAGACCTGATACGATATTTGGAGCAAGTTTTATTGCAGTTTCAGTAGACCATCCAATTTGCAAAAAATTTATCAAAGATAAAAAATTTACAAATTTTAAGAATGAATGTCTGAAAGTCGGTACTACAGAGGAGGCTTTAGCAAATGCAGAAAAAATTGGTTTTGATACTAATTTATTTGCTTGTCATCCTTTTATAAGCAATAAAAAGTTACCCATTTATGTGGCAAATTTTATTTTAATGGATTACGGAACTGGAGTAATTTTTGGCTGCCCTGCTCATGACCAAAGAGATCTCGATTTTGCAAAAAAATATAATCTTGAAATAACTGAAGTCGTAACAGACGATGAAAAAAACAAAAAAGATTTTAGTAAATTAAGTGATGCTTACACTGGAGAAGGAAAATTAATTAATTCAGACTTTCTAAATGGTTTGAATGTAGACTCCGCAAAAAAAAAGATTACAGATAAAGTTGAGAAGCTCAAAATTGGTAAAAAGAAGATTTCATATCGTCTAAAAGATTGGGGTATATCTAGACAAAGATATTGGGGTTGTCCTATACCAATGATCTATCTTAAAGATGGTTCAACAGTTCCTGTAGACAAAAGTGAATTACCTATAAAATTACCTAAAGACATTAGTCTGAGTGAAAGAGGAAACCCGTTAGAACATCATAAGTCTTGGAAAAATACAGTTTATAAGAAAACTGGTGAACAGGCTGTAAGAGAGACAGATACTCTAGACACTTTTGTAGATTCTTCTTGGTACTTTTTAAGATTCTGTTCACCTCAGGAAAAAGATAAGCCTTTTGATATTAATAAGATAAATTATTGGATGCCTGTAGATCAGTACATAGGAGGGATAGAACACGCAATTTTGCACTTACTTTACTCCAGATTTTTTATGAGGGCTTTAAAAAAAACAAATAATAAAATTAAAGATGATGAACCTTTTAAAGGGCTTTTTACCCAGGGTATGGTTTGTCATGAAACCTATAAAGATAACAAAGGTAAATGGTTGAAACCAGATGAAATAGAGCAAGATAAGAAAGGAAACTTTTTAAAAATTTCCGATAAATCAAAAGTGACTGTTGGGCCATCGGAGTCAATGTCAAAATCAAAAAAAAATGTTATTGATCCTGAGAACATGATAAAATCATATGGGGCAGATGCAGTTAGATGGTTTATACTTTCTGATAGTCCTCCAGAAAAGGATGTACAATGGTCGAATCAGGGTGTGAATGCAGCCTATAAATTTCTTCAAAAGATTTATAATTTAAATCATATTATAATTGAAAATAAAAACGAAAAAAATAAAGATGATCGAGATTTTGATTTAAAAATGAATTCTTACATAAATAAAATTACAGGTTTAATTAATAATTTTAATCTAAATGTCGTAGTTGCAAATGTTTATGAAATATACAATCTCTTTAACAATTACTTGAGCAAAGAAATCAGTAACGTTTGTTTAAAAAGAAATTTAGTAAAATTAATGAAGATCTTGATACCATTTACACCACATTTGGCTTATGAATGTTTAGATATGCTAGGAGTTAAAGAAAAAAATAAATGGCCATCTATTGATGCAAAATTAATTGGTCAAGAAAAAGTAAAAATAGCCGTACAATTAAATGGAAAAACAAGAGATATAATGGAAATTGAAAAGAACATGCCTGAAAAAGAAGTGTTAAAATTATGTGATAAAAATAACAAAATTAAAGATAAAATTAAAAATAAAAATAAAATGAAAATTATTTTTGTGACAAATAGAATTATTAATTTCGTAGATTAAATTATGGTAATAAGATTAAAGTTTTTAATTATTGTATTGGCATTGTTGGTCAACAATTGTGCATATGAAAAAATAAATACACCCGGTCAAAAAGTAATATTTATTCAGGAAATAAATATAGAGGGTGATAAAAAAGCTGCATTTTTAATGAAAAGAAATCTACTTCGGGCATCAAATATTAAAAGTGAGAATAAAATCATAATTGATATGGTTTTAGATAATCGTACCTCAATTAAAGAAAAAAATATGCAAAATAAGGTTACCAAATATGAAATGAATATAAATGCAAAAGTTACAATAAAAGAAATTACAAAAGGTATCGAAAGAACGAAAGAGTACGCAGCAAGTAAACATTATGATGTTGCTGATAAGTATTCTCAAACAATTAATAATAAAAAAGAGACAAGTGTATCGCTTGTAAACTACATAGGTGGTCTAATTGTGGAAGACCTAAAATTATCTTACAGGTAAATGATTGTAAAAAGTTTTTTAGTAGAAAATAATATAAAATTAATTTTAGACTATAACTTTATCTTATTATATGGAGAAAATAGCGGACTTATTTCAGAAATAAAAAAAAAGATTTTAACAAATCATAAAAGTGATGAGATAATAAATATTTATCAAGAGGATATTAATAAAAATAAAGATATAATATTAGAAGAATCTAAGAATGTTTCCTTATTTGCAACAAATAAAATAATATTTATCAATCAATCAAACGATAAAGTTTTCAATGACATTAGTTATTTGCACGAAAATCCTAATGGTACAAAAATTATTTTAATATCAGATATACTCGATAAAAAATCAAAAATAAGAAACTTTTTTGAAAAAGAAAAAAATTTTGTTATAGTGCCTTGTTATAATGACAACGAAATTACTTTAAAGAAAATAATTACTACTGAGTTAAAAAATTATAACAATCTAAATTCAAATATTATAAATTTAATTATAAATTGCTCAAATTTGAATAGAAATATGGTAATAAGTAATATTTTAAAAATTAAAACATATTTTGATAATAAAATTATACAAGAAGACCAACTCGAAAAGTTATTGAATACAGACAGAAATGAATTATTTGAAAAAATTAGAGATTCAGCTTTAATGGGTGATAAAATTAAGCTTAATCAACTACTTAATAACTTTTCGTTCTCTAAAGAAGACTCTTTTATGTATTTAAATGTATTGAACTCAAAACTGCTAAAACTGTTGGAAATACACAATAATAAAGCATCTGAAGAGAGTATAGAGGCAACTATGAACAGAATTAGACCACCGATATTTTGGAAAGATAAACCATTAATGCTTAATCTTTTAAAAAAGTGGAATAAAAGGGACATTCAGGAGGCAATTATATATTTAAGTAAAATTGATAAGATTTGCAAAATAAATTCTGGTGTAAATGCTCTTACAATTATTCAAAACTCCATTACAAACTTGTGCTCTAGATCTTGGACTTATTTTTAAGTTTATTTGAAATTAATTCTAATTGATCTAAATTTTTGTATGCTACAATAATTTTTCCATTATTATTTTTTTTATTAATAATAGATACTTTTAGACCCAAAGATCTTTCTAATTCCCTCTGAAGATCAAATATATTTGGATCAATTGTAAAAGATTTCGTGTTTCTCTTTTTAAGGTTTTCAATAGACCTTGCAGAAAGTTTTTTTGAGACAATTTCCTCTGCTATTGCAGATGCGTTTGGCATGCCTATTAAAGGTCTAGCTTGTCCGGCTGTTAATTCACCTTGTTCGATCATAGCTATAATATCTTTTGGCAAATTAAGTAATCTTAATGTGTTGCTTACATGACTTCTACTTTTTGACATAAATTTAGCAATCTTGTCTTGATCGTATCCAAATTCGTCATTTAATCTCTTATAACCCCTGGCTTCTTCTATAATATTTAAATCCTCACGCTGAATGTTTTCTACAATTGCAATCTCTAGCGTTTCACTATCATTTAATTCAAGAATAATAATTGGAACCTCGTGCAAACCGGCTTTTTGCGCGGCTAACCATCTTCTTTCACCAGCTACTATTTCAAACGGTTCGGAAGAAAAAGTATTTTTTCTTACTGCTATAGGTTGGATTATTCCATTTTTTTTTATAGACTGAGATAGTTCTTCAATTTTATTTTCATCAAATATTGTTCTTGGTTGATACTTATTTCTTACTAATTCTCCGATTAAAGCCTTTTTAGCATTACTATCAATTTTACCTTTGTTTTCGGGCTTTTTTTGATCACCAAACAAGGCTGATAGTCCTTTTCCGAGACCTTTTGGTTTTTTTGAACTCATGCTGCGCTTCCAATTTTATTTGTTTGACTTATAAATTCTTCAGCCAGTTTGAAGTATGCTTTACTCCCACTGCATGTCTTATCATATGTTACACATGGTTGTCCGTGTGATGGCGCTTCCGAGAGCCTTACATTTCTAGGTATTACCGATTGATAAACTTTTTCTTTAAAATAATTTCGTGCTTCCTTATCAACTTGAGATGACAATTTATTTCTTTTATCAAACATGGTTAACAAAATGCCCCTAACATTTAATGAGGGGTTGAGGTTAATTTTAATTCTATCTATTGTTTTAACTAATTGTGTAATTCCTTCTAATGCAAAGAATTCAGTTTGTAATGGCACTAATATTTCATTAGCTGTCACTAAGGCCATTATTGTTAACAAGCTTAATGAAGGCGGACAATCAATAAAAATATTATCATATTGATTTATAATTTCGGTATTATTATTTAAAATCTTTTTTAAAATGAAAGCTCGGTTTTCATCGTTAGCTGTTTCAACTTCGAGGCCTGAAAGATTTACGTTGGATCCAAAAATATCTAGATTTGATATATTAGTTTTTTGTAATCCTTCTCTTAAATTAATTTTTTTTATAAGAAGATTATAAATATTTTTATCGTCATCATTATTAGACTTACCAAAACCTGTTGTAGCGTTTCCTTGTGGATCTAGATCTATAACAAGATTATTTTGACCCAAAATGGACAGTGAAGCAGCCAAATTAATAACTGTTGTGGTTTTGCCTACTCCACCTTTTTGATTAATAACTGCTACGATGTTCGGTTTCACAAAATTTATCCCGCATTAAGAATTATTATTTTAGAATCTTTATCCGTAATGCTTTTCTCTAATCTATACTTATAATTTTTAATCTGGGAAGCTTTATTTATCTCTTCTTGTGCATTTCTTCCTTTCATGATGATCATTTTATGGTTTTTAATACAGTTTTCACGTGAAATATTCAATATTTGGGGTAATTTCTTAAAAGCTCTACAAACTATATAATTAGAATTAATTTTAACAGAATTAATATCTCTACAGACTACTTTGGCCTTTAATCCCAGGGTTTTTATTACACTGCGTAAAAAATCTGATTTTAAAGGAGATTTTTCATATAATTTCACATGAAAATTACAATTTTCATAAAATATAGATAAAACTATGCCTGGAAATCCTCCTCCAGACCCAAAATCTGCTATACTGTTACATTTATCCTGGTTTATAAATTTCGTTAATTGTGCACTATCAAGGATATGTCTGTCCCAAACATTTTTTTCTGTGCTTTTTGAAATTAAATTACGATTTTTGTTAAAATTAAGTAAGTATTTAACAAAATTATCTAGTTTGGTAATCTGATTTGCATTAAAATTTAAGTCTTTTAGAAGAATCCGTTTAACATTTGGCTCTGTTTTCAAGCTGAGACCTTTTTTTTTTTGATTTAATATAACCTAAAAGGATAATAGCTGCGGCTGGAGTTACACCATCTATCCTTAATGCCTGACCTAACGTTTTAGGCTTTATAAGCTTTAATTTTGATTTAACTTCATTAGATAATCCACTAAAGATGTCATAGTCAATCATTTCTGGAATCTTTATACCTTCGTCTTTTTTGAAAGCTGCTATATCATGGGATTGCCTTTTTAGATAACCGGAGTAATGAGCATCAATTTCAACTTGATCATCTAGGTCAGAACCGAAAGCAGGTAATGTAGGCCATATCTGCCTTATTTTTGCCATATTTAGATTTCGTTGGGCCATTAATTCTATGCCTGATCTTTTAACACCATCTTGAGCAACTTTAACATCATGTTTACTTGCCTCGTTAGGAGATATCACATTAGATTTCAGATGGTCTAATATCTGAACTAGTTTTTTTTGCTTGTCTAAAAATATTTTCGTTCGATTCACATTTACACAATTAATTTTTATACCAGATGGCGTTAACCTTTGATCCGCATTATCTGCTCTCAATGACAGCCTGTATTCTGCTCTTGAGGTAAACATACGGTATGGTTCTGAAACTCCTTTTGTAATTAAGTCATCAATCATTACTCCAATATAAGACTCAGATCTATCTAATATAAATTCCTTTTTTTTAAAGATTTTTAAAGCTGCATTAATTCCAGCAATCAACCCTTGAGCTGCAGCTTCTTCATAACCAGTCGTTCCATTAATTTGTCCGGCTAAAAATAATGATTTAATTTTTTTAGTCTCTAAAGTGGCATTTAATTCCCTTGGATCTACATAATCATACTCTATTGCATATCCGGCTCTTTTCATCTTGACTGCTTCTAAACCCTTTATTTTAGCCAATATCTTGAGCTGAATCTCTTCTGGAAGTGATGTTGATATACCATTTGGGTAAACAGTGTTGTCCTTTAATCCTTCTGGTTCTAAGAATATCTGATGCTTTTGTTTCTCTTTAAATTTGACTATTTTATCTTCTATAGAAGGGCAATATCTTGGACCAATACCTTTAATGTTCCCCGAGTACATCGCGCTTCTTTTAATATTGTCACTAATAATTTTATGCACCTCGTCATTAGTATGTGTCATACCACATGACACCTGTTTATTTTCGAGCTTAGTTGATAAGAAAGAAAAAAAATAAGGATCTTCATCAGCGGGCTGCATTTCTAAATCATCATAATTAATTGTCGACCCATCCAATCTCGGAGGAGTACCAGTTTTCAGTCTACCTATTTGCATTTTAAATTTAGCAAGCTGTTCACTTAAACCAGTAGAAGGTTTTTCATCATATCTACCTGCAGGGATTTGTGTTTCACCTATATGTATTAATCCGTTTAAAAAAGTTCCAGTTGTCAAGATAAGTTCCTTGCATCTAATCTCCTTCCCGCTTTGACATAAGAATCCTATAACCTGATTATCATTAAACAAAAACTTAACTACAGGGTCGGCTATCACAGTTAAGTTTTTATAATTAAGTAAAATTTTTTGCATGTGCTCCTTATAAAGAGCTCTGTCTGATTGGGTACGTGGTCCTCTTACAGCTGGACCTCTACTTCTGTTCAATAATCGGAACTGAATACCTGATTTATCAGAGACTATGCCCATCACACCATCTAGTGCATCGATTTCACGAACCAAATGCCCTTTACCTAGTCCGCCAATGGCAGGATTGCAGGACATCTCACCAATAGTCTCAACTTTATGTGTAAAAAGTGCAGTATTGACGCCCATTCTAGCGGAAGCTGCAGCTGCTTCACATCCAGCGTGTCCACCACCTATAACTACTACTTCATAGCTTTCTTTAGTCATGAGGAGAATGTAACGCTCTGAATTAATAATACAAGAGCTATTTTATTTACCTATACAGAAGTCCTTAAATATAGATCCAAGTATTTCCTCTACATCTACTTTACCAACTATAACGCCTAAATGTCGTGTAGCCATTCGAAGATCCTCGGCAGCCAACTCTAGATGTTTACTTTGATCTTTTTTGAGAAATTTATCTATTTCCTTCAAACATTCATTTAATTTTATTCTATGCCTTTCTCTTGTAATTAAGATGTTGTTATTCAACGTATATTTCTTGCTTAATTTTTTTTTAATAAGATTTATAAGTTGATCAATATTTTTATTATTTCTCACTGATGCTAAAATAGTATCAGTATTAAATTTATGGTTTTCTTTAGATTGAACATCAGATTTATTTAATAAAACTATTGAATCTTTATTAATCATAGACTTTATTTTATCGCTAATTTTTTTGTTTGTATTATCAACTACTACAATATTTAAGTCAGCTTCTTTAAATTTGTTTAACGCTAATGATATTCCCTTTTTTTCAACGTCATTCTTTGCTTCTCTAATTCCAGCCGTATCAGCAAGTATGACTGGATAACCATCTAAGTTAAGGTATGTCTCAATCACATCTCTAGTTGTTCCAGCTTCATCAGAGACTATTGCTGCATCTCTTTTTGATAGTAAATTTAATAACGAAGACTTTCCTACATTTGTTTCTCCAACAATTGATATTCTAAATCCATCTCTAATTTTTTCACCTACTTTGTTGTCATCAATAATTTTACTTATATCACTATGTATTGATTTAATTGATTTATGAGCTTCTTTTAAAACATTTTCAGGAAGATCGTCCTCAGCAAAATCAATTTTAGCCTCAATGAAAGAAAGGGATTTTATCAATTTTGATCTTAAATCATCATAATATTTGGAAGCATACCCATTAACTAAATTTACTGCTTGTTTTCTTTGTAATTCAGTTTCAGAATGTATTAAATCGCCTATACTTTCAGCTTTTAATAAGTCAATTTTATTATTCTGAAAAGCAACTTTAGTAAACTCTCCCGGTTCAGCCATTCTACAATTTTTTTGACTAGATAATACTTTTAGAAAATAACTAATAATTGCGTTACTTCCATGAACATGAAATTCTGCTAAATCATCACCTGTAAAACTATTCGGTTTTGGAAACCATAATATTAAAGCCTCTGGATCAATAATAGCATCATTGCTTGGATCAAAAAACTTACATAAGTTTATCTCATTTTCTTTGATTTTATTCTCTTTGGAAATCAGTTTGCAAATACTTAGAGTATCTGGTCCCGACATTCTAATAATAGCTATACCACATGGGCCTCTACCAGAAGATAGAGCAAAAATGTTCATTAGTTTAAACCCAAGTTTGCAACTCTTTTAGTAATTTTTTTTAATAATTTTGATTTAGAAAAATTGTTAAGAATGTTCTCTTTTATTGGATCTAAATATTTATTGCTCTTAAAAAATTTTCTTGTTGTATCTATCCCTAATCCCATTAATAAGTTTTCTGGTTTCCTACTATCTGATAAATCTTTTGGAATATTTGAATCTTTTATAGGCAAACCCAGTCTAAGATTATTAAAAATTAATTCATTCAATTTTTCAATATCTCTTAGAATTAAATTAAACCCTTGTCCCGCTAAAGGGTGAACTACGTGCAATCCATCTCCTAAAATTATTGTATTTTTTTTATAATAGTTTCTTTTTAACGATAATTTTAAAGGATAGCTTTGAATATTTCCTAAAGATAATTTATTTGTTTTTAACAAATTTGAGAGTTTAGTTTTTAAATAGTTTGCAATATTATTTTTATTTTTGATAAAATATTTATCTTCAACACTCCATACCACAGAAAATTTATTTTTATTATAAGGTAATATAGCAAGAGGCCCTTCTTTTAAAAAAAACTGCTGAGCTCCAATATCTTTAATCTGATGTTTAACAGAACAAGTTATGGAATGCTCCTTGTAATTTTTTTTAATTTCTCTGTTGCCATTTATCTTTTGATAGATTGGAGAATTTGATCCCAAACATAAAAGTAGTAAATCATAAGATTGTGAAGACTGATTAGTAAAAACTTTATTTTCCGCTAAATCGATTGATTTTATTGTTTTTTTTTGAACTTTAATTTTTGTTTTTTTCAATAATTTTATTAGATGTTCTTTGGTAAATTTGTTTTCAAAAAAGAACATTAGGTTTTTATTTTCATCAAAATTTAAAAAATTTTTTGTTTGATTATTCTTTTCAAAAAAAAGATTAATCTTTTTTACGGGGTAAAATAATTTTAAATTTATATTTTTTATCGTAGATTTTAAAAATTCCATATTTTTCTCAGATATTGCTGTAACTCTTAAATCTTTGATTTTAGACACATTATTTTCAATTATTAAATCAATATCTAATCCCTTTTCACTTAGAACAAGTGCTGTTATCAGACCAGTTAAACCGCCACCTACAATGCATATTTTATGTTTTTTCATAATAATGATAAAAAGTAAGTATTACGATTCGATATGAATACAAACTTTTTAAATAGTTTAACAAATTTTTTAAAAAAGCGAACCTTTGAGTTGGCAGGTTTATTGCTTATTTCTCTTGGAATTGCTTTGACAATATCGTTTGCTACTTATTCGCCATCAGATCCATCACTAGTCTATGGGCAAAGTAGCTCAATCATAAAAAATTACTTCGGCATATATGGAAGTAGAATTTCAGATTTTTTGCTACAAAGTTTTGGTTTGATATCTTTTTTAATTTTAGCAAATTTAATTTCTTGGGGCTTTAAATTAGTCTTTGCTAAGGAGTTAAAAAATTTTATTTATAAATTACTTTTTCTTACAATTTATCTAATTTCCGGATGTACATTTTTACATATTACTTTTGATAATTCTTTTTGGCTTATAGACAACGGAAATTCAGGTTTCGTTGGGGAGTTAATATATAATTTTCTATACCAATATGTTCCTTTAATTGAAAATCAATATACAGGTTTTGTTCTTATTGTTTTTACAATTGTTTTTTTTATTCTAAGTGCAGGTATAAATTTTAAAAAATTTTTTAGCTTTTTATTAAGTATTTTTTCAAAAAAGAAGGTTGAGAGTTTAAATATAAATGATAATGAAATAATTGCTGATAAAGAAACTGTAGAAGAAAATAAAGAAAATCAACAAAGTTTTTTCTTTACTAAAGAACAATCTAAAACAATTGAAAAATCAAATAAATTTCAACTTCCTTCAATAGATCTTTTAGAAAAGAATACATCAAAACTTTCTCCTCAAGAACTAAATAAAAATAGACCTGACAGTCAGTTTATGGAAGGCATTTTACAAGATTTTGGAATAAGTGGGCAAATTAAGAAAATTAATAATGGCCCAGTTGTTAGCCTTTATGAATTTGAACCAGCGGCTGGAGTAAAGGTTTCTAAAATAGTAAACCTTTCAGATGATTTAGCTAGAAATACTAGTTCCACATCAGCTAGAGTAGCTGTAATCCCGGGAAAGAACACTGTTGGAATAGAAATCCCTAATGAGAAAAGAGAAAGTGTTTCTTTAAGAGAAATAGTATCTAACGATAAATTTAGAAATAGAGATATAAAGCTTCCAATAGCTTTGGGCAAAAGTATTTCAGGTTTACCTATAATTGGTGATTTAACCTCAATGCCTCACTTATTAATTGCCGGAACTACTGGATCAGGAAAATCTGTTTGTATAAACACAATTATCACATCTCTTTTATTCAAATTAAGTCCTGAATTATGTAAATTAATTTTAATTGATCCTAAAATGTTAGAACTTTCTGCCTACGAGGGTATTCCTCACTTATTAACTCCAGTTATAACAGATGCAAAAAAAGCTACTTCTGCTCTTGGTTGGACTGTAAGAGAAATGAACAACCGATATAAACTAATGTCAAAAGTCGGAGTTAGAAATATTGATGGATATAATGAAAAACACAAACTAAAGATGCCATATATCGTAGTTGTTGTAGATGAAATGTCTGACCTGATGTTAGTTGCAGGGAAAGAAATAGAAAATTATATTCAAAAATTATCTCAAATGGCTAGAGCGGCTGGAATTCATATAATTATGGCGACTCAAAGACCTAGTGTAGATGTAATCACAGGGACCATCAAAGCAAATTTTCCAACTCGAGTATCTTTTCAGGTGAGCTCAAAAATAGATAGTAGAACCATACTTGGAGAACAAGGTGCTGAACAATTACTAGGTAAGGGAGATATGCTTTTTATGTCATCTGCTAACAGAATTATAAGAATTCACGGTCCATACGTTTCTGAAAAGGAAATAGAAAAAATTAGTGGCGTTTTACGGGCACAAGGAGAGCCAAATTACATTGATGATATTACGACAATTTCTAGCCCTACTGATGATGCTAGCAATACCTCGATTGGGGACGGGGATGAGCTTTATAATGAGGCAATAAATATAGTAAAATCTGAAGGCAAAGCATCAACTAGTTTTTTACAAAGAAAACTACAGATTGGCTATAACAGGGCTGCTAGAATTATTGATATGATGGAAGATAAAGGAGTAGTCAGTAAGGCCAATCATGTTGGAAAACGTGAAGTTCTTTAAAAAAATATTTTTCATTTCTGTTTTTATATTATTATCAGCAAATCTTGTTGCTAAGGAGAAAAATCTAATAATTACTCAATTAGAGAGCTTAAGTTCTTTAGAATTTAAGTTTGAACAATTAATTAATGAGAAAACTGAGACGGGTAATTGTCTTTTAAAATTTCCTGGAAAATTAAAATGTGATTATTACGGTGAAAAGGAGAAGGAGCTGGTTATAAATAATAAAAAATTAGCTATAACACAAAAAAGGTATAATAAAACCTATCATTACCCAATTTCAAAATCTCCATTTTTAAATATTTTATATAAAGACAAACTTTTAGAAATTGTACAATCTGGGAAATTAGTAATTTCTGAACAATTTATTAAACTCATTTATCTTGGTGATAATAAAATTACAGTCTTATTTGATAGAAAAACATTTGATTTAAAAGGTTGGCAAATCTTCGATCAGTATAACAATAAAATAGATTTTTCTTTAAGTATTATTGCTAAAAATGGTGTCTTTGAAAAAGGAACTTTTAAAATTCCTGAAACTAATTAATTAAGCTACAAAATCAATTTGTTCTTTTTTAAATACTTTAAAGCCTCTTGATAAATAATTTGCTAAAGCAAACTTATGGTCTAATGAGCAAGTATGAACCCAAACTTTCTTAGCTTTATTATCATAAGATTGTTTAAGGACGTGGTTTAACAATAATGATCCAAAACCCTTAGATCTAAATTCGCTTAGTATTCCCATATTAATTAACTCAAATTCTTTATTATCATGTTTTTCAATTTCATAATATCCAATTAAATCATTGTTGATGTCTTTAAAAATCCAAGTCTCTAAGAGTGGATTAGAAGTATATTTTAACCATTGTTTATCTGTCCACACGAGTCTATCTCTCCAAAAATGGTCTTTTCCAATTTGCCTATAGAAAAATTTATTAATCTCGTAATCTTTTTTATCGCTTTGTATAATTTTAAATGAGTTTTTATTGTAACTTTCTGGAATACTTTCATTCTTCAAAAAATTATAATCTAAGAAATACCTTTGAACTTTCTTCATTTTAGATAACCATCTTTCCAATTTTTTCTCCAGCAAATATATGAAAGTGCAAATGTGGGACTTCTTGACCACCATCTGAACCAATATTTGAAAGCACTCTATAGCCTTTGTCTGAAGCTCCTAATAAACCTGAAACAAGACTAACTGCCTTATGAAACTCAGCAATTTCTTTATCGCTCGCTTTTTTGTTAAAATCATCTAAATCAATATATTCACCCTTAGGAATAACAAGTGCATGAATTTTTTTTTGAGGATTTATATCATGAAAAGACAAGACGTGATCATTTTCAAATATTTTTTTGCAGGGTATTTCACCTCTTAAAATTTTAGCAAAAATATTATTTTTGTCGTAAGGCATTATTTTTTCTTTTTTCTAGTTCTTTCATAACATCTTCGATTTTAATATCATTAGCCTCTAAGTAAACTAAAAGATGATATATTACATCAGCACTTTCGTGAGTTTTATTAGTGTTTTTTTCCACAGCTTCAATCAGCTCGGCTACCTCTTCTTTTACTTTAGAAACAGATAAATTTTTATTATTTAAAAGTTTATTAGTATAGGATTTGTCAGGAGATGAATTTTTTCGATCTCTAATTGTTATTATTAAATCTTCCAAATTTTTAAGCATATTATAACCTTACTGGAATATTCTTTGATTTTAAATATTCTTTTGTATTTTTAATAGTGAATTCGCCATAATGAAAAATAGAAGCTGCAAGAACAGCACTAGCTCCTCCTTTTTTAATAGCATCATATAAATGATCTAGAGTTCCGGCTCCTCCGGATGCAATAACTGGTATATTTACTGATTTAGTAATTATTTTCAAAAGTTCTAAATCGTAACCGCTTTTAGTGCCATCTTTATCCATTGAAGTTAAAAGAATTTCACCAGCTCCATTGGCTTCTGCTTTTTTTGTGAATTCAGTGGCATCTATTCCTGTTTTTTCTCTTCCACCATGGGTAAATATTTCCCATTTTCCCTCTGAGACTTTCTTAGCATCCACAGCTACAACCATGCACTGGGTACCAAATTTCCTTGAAGCTTCTCTAACAAAATTAATATCTTTTACAGCTGCAGTGTTTATGGAAACCTTATCAGCACCCGCGAGTAATAAATTCCTTACATCATCAATCGTTCTAATTCCTCCGCCGACGGTTAAGGGTACGAAGCACTTTTCTGCAGTTTTGTTAACAACATCTATTATTGTATTTCTATTTTCATTGCTTGCGGTTATATCTAGAAAACATATTTCGTCTGCACCCCCATTACTATAAATACTTGCTTGCTCAACTGGATCTCCAGCATCTTTTAAGTCTACAAAATTAATTCCTTTAACTACTCTTCCGTTTTTAACGTCTAAGCAAGGTATGATTCTATTTTTTAACATTTTTCTTTTTTTTTGCTTTGCTAGGCAATAATCCTTTATTAACGGCTCTAGCTCTTTCTGAAAAACCTAGTTTTTCCCCATTACTAATTTTTCTTCTTATTGTAGAAAGCTTTGCTACCATTTTAATATTATATTTCTTTTGCTAATTCACTTAATTTAATATCACCGTCGTAAATAGCTTTACCGATTATTATTCCTTCTATTTTTTTATTCCTCAGTTCTTTAGCTTTTTGTATATCACTAATTGAAGATACTCCTCCAGAAATAACTAGTGGACATTTTGATTTGTTGGCCAGTTTAATTGTTTCTTCCAGATTAGGTCCTATTTTTGTTCCATCTCTATTAATATCTGTAAAAATAAGTCTACTTATACCAAGGTCATTTATTTCATTTAAAAAGTCTAAAGTTTTGATATTCAAATTTTCTTTCCAGCCTGAAACAGAAAGTTTGCCATCTTTTGCGTCTAATCCTAAAGCAATTTTATCCTTAAATTTTGTACAAGCTTCCTTTAAAAAATCTTTATTTTTAATTGCTGCGCTACCTAAAATTACTTTTTCTACCCCCACATCAATATAATGTTTAATACTATCTATATTTCTTACACCACCACCTACTTCAACATTTAAAGCGTGTTTACTTATAATTTCTTGAACAATATCTAAGTTGACTGTCTTACCAGTTAATGCGCCATCTAAATCAACAACATGTAAATTTTTAAAACCATGGGCTTTATATTTCCCTGCTTGTTCGACTGGGGACATATCATATTCAGTTTTATTATCGAAATCACCTTTAACTAATCTCACACACTTTTTATCTTTTATATCGATAGCAGGAAATATTTTCATTTTTTAATCTCTTTACTTATATCTTGAACTTCTCTGTTAATATTACGCCAGCCTTTTTTAAAACATTCTCTTCTCGCTTTATAAATATAATCCCATTCCATTGTGTCTAATTCTTTTTTTGTAATATTTGTTGGCTCTTCTAATATTTCTTTCTTAAAAATGTTTCTATCATAAGCAATAAGGCAAAATGTTGTCAAAATTGATGATCCAAAATAATAATTTACTCCCCTGCAAAGTTTATCTTGTCCTACATAAACAAAGGTTTTTTTATTAATAGTAAAAGTGATCTTATAAATTTGAGCTCTTTTAATTATGTCAGTTAACTTGCCAGTTTGGCCACTAGCATACTTGTCTAGTCCAGGATTTATTTTTTGTAAAAAAATATTTGGCTCAAATTGTTGTCTTAATAATTCTTTTGATTTTTTTGATTTCTCTCTTTCTGAGGGACTAAGTACATTAATGGATAATCCACCTCGCTCTATATCAACTATAAAATTAGTTTCTCCATCAACAACAACTTTTTCTACTATAATTGTATCTCCTTCTTTAGGTTTTCTAGCACCATAACATTCTGCTAACTTGTAAAGTCTAGTTTGTTTACTAACTCTTGCGAACTCAAACCTCACTTTGTAAATATCACCCGTAATTTTATCTATATGATTTACAAAAACCCAGTTTTTTTTTCCTGGCCTACCAGGTTCTCTATTATAAAATTCAGTTGGATTTTTATCTGTTCCAATAAATGGACTGACTTTTTCACCATTAACTGTTATTTTTTTTGGAATGTTAAGGTATTTGTCATGGGTGCCCCCTTCACCAATGTCAGTCTTTGATAAGATCTTTCTCCATGAATTAATCATTAATTTAATTTAAATATTTTTTAATCACTTTTGCAATATGTTTAGCCATTACTGGAGGAACTGCATTTCCTATTTGCATATATGTTTTTAAATAGGGTCCTAAAAAAAAATAATCATCTGGAAAAGATTGAATTCTAGCAGCCTCCCTCGGTGTAATAGTTCTTACTTGAGTTGGATGAATATGTGACAGACAATCCATTCTTAAATGTGCTGTAATTGTTCTAGATGGCTTGTTTTCATTAAGTCTAAAATATTTATCTTTAAAAATATGGTTTCTATGTTTGTAGGGAAAAACGTGTTGTATTTTTTTACTTGTACCATCTTCACCCTGACCTAATTTTGAGAATATTTCATAATTTACATTACTTGCATACCTAGCTTTGTGGTTAAATATAAAATCGATTTTTCTATTTTGATTTATTAACTTTAAGTAAGAGTTTTCATCTCCTTTAAAAGAATTTATTGCAATTTTTTTTCCAGTTTTATCATCATCCACCTCAGTGATATTTTTAACGCGTGGTGATATAAGTGGTTTTATATATTTAAGTGCATCTTTCAAAATATGTTTTTTAACCAATTTATTGTTATTTTTAATATCTTTAAAAATACGTTCTACAGATATTTTTTTTGTTTTTGCAAAATCCTCTCTTATTCCAATAAAGAAAAGTCTGGGTCTTTTTTGAGCTACACCAAACTGATCTGATACTAAAAGATCATAATCAGAAATATAAGAGATTTTTTTTAAATCTTGTTTTACTTGCTCTGCATAAGGGTACATTCCTTTAACATTTTCCATCACTACTATTTTGGGATTAATCTTTTTTACTGCCTGGATAAAATATTTATATAATTTATTTCTTGGATCATTAATGATTCTCTGCTGATTTACATTGCTAAAACCTTGGCAAGGCGGGCCGCCTACCACAACATCAACTTTTTTATTAATTAAATACTTTTTAAGATTTGGTATAATTTTTTTTATATCATCAAGAATAATTTTACTTGGTAGTATTTCTGGATGATTAAATTTATAGGTTTCTATACATTCCTCGTCATTATCGTTAGCTAAAACAATTTTAAAATTTTCTTGTATAAACCCGTAACTTAAACCACCTGCACCACAAAAAAAATCTACAACGTTATGTTTTCTCTGGTATTGTTTTTTTTTCCTTTTTTGTGGCTCTATCTTTTCTAGATAATTTCCAATTTTTCTTTTATTTAAAATATTAAAATTTACAGCACATATAAAATTTTCGAAAAGATTTGGGTCAAGAACTTCTCTTAATAATTTTTTATCTCTACTATTACATGAGTTAAAAATATTTAATTCTTTAAGTCTCAAAGAAGTTTTTTTATCAATTGTAGCCTTATTTTTATCAATTTTTATATTAAGATTATTAGAAATTAATTTTAAATATTTTATATATATATTTACTTTTTCAATAAAAAATTTTTTTTTTTTGGTACCTTTAATGTTTTTAATTAATTCAAACACCTTTGATTTCCTTAAGAGCCTTTTTTAAACTTATTGCAATTTGTTCAGCCATAAGAGGAGGAACTGCATTTCCTATCTGTTTAAATTGTTCTGTTCTCGGACCAAAAAATATAAAGTCATCAGGGAAAGATTGTAATCTAGCCGCTTCTCTCACTGTGAGAGTTCTTTCTTGTTTATAATCAGGATGGATAAATTGGTTACCATCCTTATACAAGTGAGAGATTATTGTTCTGGCTGGTTTATCCCAAAATTGAACAACATAGCTATTTTTAAAAACTCTCTGTTTTTTATGTCTAAGTTGGGGTTTTTTTTTAAGGAGTTCTTCGAAAGTCCACTTGTTTTTACTCATTTCTTTAAATCTTTTTCTATCGGCTAAATTATGATTTCTCACAACATGATCAAATAGTTTTAAATTTTTTTGTTTTCTAATTTTTTTTATATATTTATTTTTAAGCTTTTTGTTATATTTGATGATAGGTCTTCCTTGGCCAGGTTTTAAAGGGGGCAAATCAGAAATAGCATCTCTTACTGTAACAAATTTTTTTTTTTTAATTTTTTCATTATTTTTACAATCTGGGGTATAATGAGTTTTTTTGATGTCACTAAAAATCTTTTTTATATCGTAATTTATATCTTTTCTTATTCCGATTAAAAAAATTCTTTTTCTAATTTGTGGTACGCCATATTCACAAGAATTTAGTATCATTTTATAAGTATCATTTATTATATTATAGTTTTTTCCTAATCTCATTTTTATAACATCAATAACTTTTTTATTGTTAAATTTTGCTGTGGTTAAACCCGTTACATTTTCAAATAAAAATATAAATGGATTAAAGTGATTTAATATTTTTTCATAATTTTCAAATAGGTAATTTCTTGGATCATTTTTCATTGCATTGTCATCTTTGGCTCTCCCAAGGCTAGAAAAGCTTTGACATGGCGGGCCACCTAGAATTACATCAACACTCGTACCATTGATGCCTTTTTTAATTTTTTTAATAATATTTTTATCTTTAATATCGCTTTTTAAAATATTAACTTTTCTTTCATTAAAACCATAATGTTTTAATCTAATTGTTAGCGTTTTACATGAGAAATGATCATGATCTACATGTGAAAGAGGTAAAAAACCTTGTTTGTAGAAACCTTCGGAAAGCCCGCCACAACCTGCAAATAAATCTATAAATGTATGTTTTGAATTCATAAAAAATTAACTAATTCTGAATTTATAAAATTTTGTATTATTTGTAATCTTATTTTACTTAACTTAAAAAAATATTTGTTAATATTTATTGATATTTATAAATTTAAAAAATTTGTTAATATTTTTATTCCTGTGTTTTGGCTTTTTTCTGGGTGAAACTGAGATCCAAAAATATTTTCCCAAGATACCGCGGCAATTACATCTTTTCCATAATTTGTTGTAATAGAAACATTTTTTTTATCATTTGGTATGAATTCATAACTATGAATAAAATAGGCATGGTTATTATCATTAACATTTTTAAAAACTTTTGATTTGTTTTTTATTTTAAGTTCGTTCCATCCCATATGAGGAATTTTTAAATTTTTTGTGCCTAGATCTAATTTAACAACTTCTCCAGGTATCCAGTTTAACCCAGGTGTTTCTTCTTCTTCGTATCCTTTGGTAGCGAACAATTGCATGCCTGCACAAATTCCGTAGATTGGTTTCTTTTTTGTTAAAACACTCTCATTTAATTCATCTAGTAGTCCTTTGATATTATTAATTCCTTTTTTACATGCTTTGAAAGATCCTTGTCCAGGCAAAACTATTTTGTCGGAATTTTTTATATCATTGATGTCTGAACTAATTTTTACTGAATAATTTAATTTGTTATCAAAATTTGCTTTCTCGATAGATTTAGCGATTGATCTTAAATTGCCAACTCCATAATCAACTACTGTTAATAACATTAAATTATATTTTGCCCTTTGTAGATGGTATTGAATTTTTAATTCTGCTATCAATAGTAAATGCATCTTTCAAAGATCTAGCTAGACCTTTAAAGCAAGACTCAATTTTGTGGTGACTGTTGTCACCATATATATTTTCGACGTGAAGTGTAATGCCTGCTGATTGAGAAAAAGCTTGAAACCATTCTTTAAAAAGTTCTGTATCCATTTCCCCTAATTTTTCAACTTTAAGATCAACTTTCCAAATAAGATATGGTCTATTAGATACATCTAGAGACACTCTGCTTAAAGTCTCATCCATAGGTATCATTGTTGATGCATATCTTTTAATGCCTTTTAAATTTCCTGCAGCTTTTTTAATTGCTTCACCAATTGCTATGCCGCTGTCTTCTGTAGTGTGATGGAGATCAATATGTGTGTCTCCTTTTGCTTTTATATTTAAATCAATCAGTGAATGCTTTGAAAGTTGTTCAAGCATATGATCTAAAAATCCTATTCCAGTTTTAATACTGTATTTACCCTTACCATCAATATTTGCTTCTACAGAAATATTAGTTTCTTTTGTTTTTCTCAGTATTTTTGCTTTACGTTTCATAAAATAATAGCCGATTAACCTTATGATATATATATAATTGGGCTTTTTATCAATAAACTCAAAATATCTATTGAAGAAATTAAATTAATCTCCACATAGAATAACATGAATACAGCTGAAAAATGGCATGGAACAACTATAGTTCTTTTAAGAAAAAACAATGAAACTATTGTTATCGGCGATGGTCAAGTAAGCCTTGGAAATACTGTGCTTAAAAGCAAAGCTAAAAAAGTCAGAAAGATAGAGAAACGAAATGTGATTGCTGGCTTTGCGGGGTCTACAGCTGATGCACTCACACTTTTTGAAAGGTTAGAAGCAAAGCTGGAAAAACACGCAGGTAATTTATCAAGAGCAGCAGTAGAGTTAGCAAAAGATTGGAGAAGCGACAAATATTTAAGAAGATTAGAGGCCTTGATGGCGGTAGCAGATAAAGAAAAAAGTTTTATAATATCAGGAACGGGCGATGTGCTTGAACCAGAGGATGGTATAATTGGAATTGGTTCTGGTGGTAACTATGCATTAGCAGCAGCAAAAGTTTTAATGGACTCCAATATGAGCGCTGAAGAAATTGCAAAAAAAGCAATAAAAGTTGCCTCTGAAATTTGTGTATTTACAAACAACAACATATCTATGGAAAAATTATAATGTCTGGAACTAAAAAAGTAACAAGTCTTAACTTGGTAAAAGAAAAGGTTGAACCAACCAAAGTAAGTGCTCTCTCACCCAGAGAAATCGTTTCTGAGCTTGATAGATATGTTATCGGACAAAAAGATGCTAAAAAAGCTGTAGCTGTAGCATTAAGAAATAGATGGAGAAGACAAGCTTTAACTGATGAAATGAAAGATGAAGTTTTACCTAAAAATATTTTAATGATTGGTCCAACTGGAGTTGGTAAAACAGAGATTTCTAGAAGACTTTCCAAACTAGCTGAAGCTCCATTCATTAAAGTTGAAGCTACTAGATTTACTGAAGTTGGATACGTAGGACGAGACGTAGAGCAAATTATTAGAGACTTAGTTGAAATAGCTATAGCGATGGAGAGAGAAAAAAAGAGGAAAGAAGTTCACGCTAAAGCACAGTTATTAGCTGAAGAAAAAGTATTAGATGCTTTGGTTGGAAACAAAGCTTCAGTTGCAACAAGAGAAAGTTTTAGAAAAAGATTGCGAAGTGGGGATTTGGATAATAACAAAATTGAGATAGAAGTAATCGATACTTCTGCTTCTATGCCTAGCTTTGAAATTCCAGGCATGCCCGGTGCCAATGTTGGCATGGTAAACATTGGAGAAATACTCGGCAAGTCTATGGGTAACAAAAAAGGTAAAAAGAAAAAAATGACAGTAAAAGAATCCCATGAAATTTTAGTAGCTCAAGAGTCAGACAAAATGATCGAAGAAGATAAAATTGTTCAAGAAGCAAAAAAATCAACTGAGGATAATGGTATTGTTTTTTTAGATGAAATAGACAAAGTATCAGCTCGTGGCGATAGGGTTGGTGGTGATGTTTCAAGGGAGGGGGTGCAGAGAGATCTGTTACCACTTATAGAAGGAACAACAGTGAATACTAAACACGGCCCGATAAAAACTGATCATATATTATTCATTGCATCAGGTGCCTTTCAGCTTGCTAAACCATCTGATTTACTTCCTGAACTACAAGGTAGATTGCCTATAAGAGTAGAGTTAAGCGCCTTAAACGAGAAAGATTTTATCAGAATACTGAAGGAACCGGATAATAGTTTAATCAAGCAATATAAAGCTCTTTTAAAAACTGAAAATGTGGATTTAGAATTTAAAGATGATGGTATTGAAATGCTAGCAAAGATATCGACAGAAGTTAATTCTTCAATTGAAAATATAGGAGCACGAAGACTACATACTATTATTGAAAAAGTTTTAGATGATATAAGTTTTAATGCCACAGATAGAGCGGGTGAAAAAATAATAGTTGATAAAGATTTTGTACAAAAAAATCTAGGTGATTTAGTCAAAGACACAGATCTATCTAAATTTATTTTATAATTTCTTCAATTTTATTTGTAAGGCCCCTTGCCCACCTTCGTTTGGAGAAGATGTATTAATCGACAATACTAATTTAGAAATTTCTGAATCAGAATTAATAAACTCTGGAACAGAATATCTAAGTTTGCTTAATTTAATGGACTTGTAGACATCTTGAGAATTAGAATGCAGGCCTTTTCCTGTAATTAAAATTATTTCTCTTAAGTTTTTCTTACTACAAGATAATATGATTTCTTTTACTTTTTGATTTGCTTCATCTAAAGTTAGTCCATGAAGATCATATCTAAATTTTTTATAATTGCTTTGTTCTTTATGGGGCTTGTCCTTATCAGGTACCTGTGATAAATCCTCTATAAACTCATTCCAATCTTTTTGATCTTTTTTTGATAAATTATTTTTCTTCTTCACTTACTAAGTATTTCAACTAAAAACCAATTTGGGCTATTACTCGTTTTTTTCTTTGTAAATTTCCATTGATCAGTTACAGTCTTTATAAGATCAGGATTTCCCTCTATAACTTTACCATCTTTGTCTTTTTTTACTGAAATAATATCTGAAACAAATTTCACAGTTGCAAAAATATTATTTTGCAAGTTTTCATACTTTTCTAAACTTGAGTTTTTCATACCTATAAAAGTTAATTCTGACTTTATTCCTTTATCATCTCGTTCAGAAATAGCACGATCAAAGTTTATCGACATATCAGAAGTTAGTAAGCTTTTTAAAACTTTCTTATCGCCTTTTGCGAAAGCAGTTATTATTGTTTCGTAAGCAATCTCAGCGCCTTTGAGAAATTTAACTTTTTCTTCACCTTCTAAATCATTAGACTTAGTGTTTTCAAAATTAACCCTCTGTTTTTTCTGAAACTCTTTAAATTTTTTGTCTGAAAAACCAGGATAAATTTTATCTTCATGCCCAGTCTTTCTTCCTAAGATGCTTCTTAATCTTAAGATGATAAAACCAGCAATCATGCCCAATAGAATTATATCTATGTATCCAAAATTGTTACTCATAATTTGCTAAATATACATTATTAATATATTTTTGTATCAGACAAATGAACACAATTATATTCTCAATAATAGCGATTCCAGCGATAGAAATATTTATTATGATCAAAGTTGGCCAAAACATTGGGGCATTGAATACAATTGTTCTCATATTTTTAACAGCTATTATAGGATTATATTATGCAAGATTACAAGGATTGAGAACTATCAGATCTGGATTAGTAAACGTCTATCAAAATAAGGCTCCTATTTATGAATTGTTTTCAGGTGCGAGTATAGCTGTAGCAGCAATTTTTCTAATAATTCCTGGTTTCTTTACAGACCTAATTGGATTTCTACTTCTCTTCCCACTTACAAGAAAGCTGATTATTTCTCCTTTGATAAAAAAAAATAAATTTAAAAGCCAAGACAACAATACTATAGAAGCAGAAATAGTTGATGAAAAAAAAGATGAGTTATAAGATAATTGCAAGATATATCAAGAATTTAAGTTTCAACATTTCAAAACCAGAGATTTTTTTTTCTTTATCTGAAAATATATCCAAATATAAATTTAAAGTAGACATTAAAAGTAACAGTTTCAAAAATAATATTATAGAAGTAGAAACAACTTTGTCATTGGAACCTAAGGAAATTCTCAAAGAAGAAATAATCGCAAAAGCTACTTTTTCTACTCTAGTTGAAATAGATAAAAATCTTACTAATAAAAACGAATTAGAACAAATAATATTAATCGACATACCCAATAAAACTTATCCGGAACTAAGAAAAATATTTATTTTTATTTTTGAGAATTCTGGCTTTAAAGACATAAGTATTGATAGAGAAGTAGATTTTAAGAAATTATATCTATCAAGAAAAAATTAATAATAATTTTTCTTAAGTTCATTTTTCAAGAAATTTTTATGAAGAGTAATTTCATCTTGAGTAGCAGAAACTATCTTTGTCGAATAAGTAAATTTTTTGGAATTATTAATTCTTTTTTCGACATTCGAATTTTCTAAAGAAAGTTTTGGCTCTTTTGCATCTATCAAATTTATATAAACTTCTCTTAAAAGTTCACAATCCAAAAGAGCATTATGTTTAGTTCTTCTGGATAAGTCTATTCCAAATCTTCTACAGAGTGCATCTAATGAATTTGATGACCCAGGATATTTACCCCTAGCAATATCCAGTGAATCGATAATATTATTTTTATATATTTTATTTTTTTTGATGCCTTCGAGCTCGAAATTGATAAATGGAATGTCAAATGGAGCATTATGAACTATTATATTTTTTTCAGCGAGAAAAGATAATAGGTCCTCAGCTATATCTATAAACTTTGGTTTTTTTTTTAAAATCTCACTTGAATGACCATGTATTTTAAAGGCTTCCTCTGGAACATTACGCTCAGGATTTATAAGCGTATGGAAGATTTTTTTTGTTGGTATTAATTCTTTTGTTTCTATGCATGCTATTTCAACTATTCTATGCCCGTTTTTAAAAGACAAGTCTGTAGTTTCAATATCTAAAAATATTTCATTCATTACAATATTATATCATCAACTCTTTTTTTTAAAATTTCTTTTGTTTTGTTATTAACAATTATAAAATCACAATATTTAACTTTTTTAATCTGAGGAATTTGGTGTTTTTCTAAAATATTAAACAACCTTTTATTTCCTCCACTTCTAATATATCTTTTTAGTCTTATGGCCCTTGCTGATACAACAATGATTATTAAATCAAAAAAATTCATAAGCTTACTTTCTATAAGTAGGGGTATTTCATAAAATAAAATTTCATTTTTATTTTTATTTTTAGCAAAGGTTTTCATTTTTTTTCTAACAAAAGGTTGGATAAATTTGCCTAGATCTTTAAGATTAAGTTCTTTTTTTAATAATTTTTTTTTTATCTCTTCTTTAACTTTTTTTTTATTTAATTTAAATTTTTTAATCAACTTTTTTTGAAAATTGGATGAAGAATACAACTTTTTAACAACATGATCAGCACTAAAAAGCTGTCTGTTATTTTTCGATAATATTCTTGCTACTGTTGATTTCCCAGATGCTATAGATCCTGTAATTCCTATTTTTATCATTGCAAATTAGTTTCGAGCAGATCAATAAGAATATCATCCACTTCAGGATTCACTTTATTCCATAAATAAAATGATTTTTGAGCCTGATAGATAAGCATATTTAAACCGTTATAAGTTTTTATTTTTTTTTCTTTAAAATTCAAAATCATTTTAGTTTGGGCTGGGTTATAAATGGTATCAATATAAAGCAATTTTTTTTTAATATCAGGCAATTTTAAGTTAAAGTTTTCACCTCCTGTTAAGCCAAGACTAGTAGCATTTATTACTATATCAAAATTTTCAATTTCATTTGAAAGATTATCCCATTTGATAATTTGTAGATTTTCAAATTTTCTTTTAAGAAATAAAGATTTTTCATAAGTTCTGTTTACTAAAGAAACATTGTTTATACTTGACTTATTTAAAGCCAATATTATTGAAGGAGCAACTCCTCCAGCTCCAATTACTAGAGCTTTTTTATTTTTTTTAGCCTCATCAGATAAAGCTTCAAGATAACCCGCTTGGAAACCGAAAACATCTGTGTTTTCTCCAATCAAATTTTCTTCTTTGTCTAAAAAAATTGTATTGACTGAGTGAGTATCTTTTGCGTCGTTTATAGTTTTAGATAGATATGGAATTACAGACTTTTTATAAGGCAAAGTTACATTGATGCCTTGAATTTCTTTATTTTTAATTTTACTAATAGTATTTTTAATTTCATCCTCCTGGATATTAAAAAGATTATATTGAGCGTTAATTTCATACTTTTTAAACCAATAGTTATGAATAATAGGTGATAAAGAGTGAGAAATAGGATTTCCAATTATACCAAAAATTAACTTTTTCATATTTTATAATTCTTTATATAATCTTTAATTTCTTTAATGGGCAAGCCCATAATTGAGCTCCTGTCTCCTTTAACGTACTCAAATAAATCTAGGCCGTCAGCCTCAATTTGATAAACACCGTAGGACAATAAAATGTCTGTTGAAATTTTTTTTAAGTATTTTTTAAGCTCTTCTTCTCTTAAAGATTTCATTTTTAATTCAGAAGTATCTGTAAAATTCCAAATCATAGACCCATTTTTGGAAATACATACTGAGCTTATCAAAAAATGTTTCTGCCCATTCAGAGTTTTAAGAATTTTTAAAGCCTCTTCCCTTGTTAAAGGTTTATTTATCAAAGAAGAATTGAGAGATATTACACTATCTGCTCCTAAAACTAACATTTCAGGATTTTTTAAACTTACCTTGATTGATTTTAATTCTGCTAAGTTTTTTGAAATGAGCTCAGGATTAGCACCCTGTTCAAGCAAAGACTCCTTAACTTGATCTTCGTCTACGTTTGACGGTATAACTTCACACTCTATTTTGTTATCTTCTAGAATTCTTTTTCGTACTCCACTTTTTGAAGCTAAAATTATTTTCATTTATTTTTTTTTATCTCTATAATTTTAATTATGGATGCCGCTGTTTCTTCTACAGACTTTCTAGTGACATCGATGGTTGGCCAATTATATTTTTTAAAAAGCTTTTTTGAATCTTCCACTTCTTTCTTAATTTCTTCTAAATTAGTATATTCAGTAGATTTACTATCTTCCATTAGCGCCACTCTATTTCTTCTGATGTCTGCTAGTCTTTCAGGATCAGCAAACAAACCTATAATACAAGAAGTTAAGTTTTCTTTTTTAAGTTCCTCAGGAATTTTTTGTTTTAATACTAATGGTATATTTGCAGTTTTAAAGCCTCTATTAGCTAGATATATTGAGGTCGGTGTTTTACTGGTTCGACTAACCCCCAATAATATTATATCAGAGTTAAGAATGTCTTCTGTTTTCCTCCCATCATCATGGCCCATAGTGAATTGGATAGCTTCAATTCTTTTATAATAGTCTTCGTCAAGGACGTGTTGAGCGCTAGGTTTGTGTATGGCTTTTTGATTTAATAGTTTAGAGAATGCTAAAATTAAGTTACCTAACACTCCAAAACATGGAATATAATTTTCATCACTTTTTTTAGATAAGTATTTCGCTAATTTAGTTTCAACAATGGTGTATAAAATTATCGGATTATTGTTATTCTTACAATCATTAATTATTTTATTAACTTGCTGTTCAGTTCTAACAAAAAAGAATTCTTTTTTCTCGTATTCAAAATTTTCAAACTGTGACTTTAAAGATAAAAAAATTCTATCGAGGGTTTCACCGGTAGAGTCTGATATAAGATATACATTGTATTTTTCGTTCATAAATCTGTTAATAGTTTTATAATAACATCTTTTTTTACATAAAATTTTTAATATCTAAATTACTATTAACATTAGTTAACACAGTTTGTACATTTTATACCATGTTACCTTTTTTTTAATAAATAACTAACAGCTGTTTACACGGTATAATAATTCTTTAGATTTCAACAAAAATTACAGTAAATTAAGGGGATAACATGTTGAAAAGAAGGTATAAATAAATATTTCCATTACTAACATGACCTATTACAATCACTATACTTATCAATATAATATTTAATTAATGAATAAAATTAATAACTGTTTAATAAATTTAAATAATTCTTGTGTTCCTATTTGGTTTATGAGACAAGCAGGTAGATATCTTCCAGAATTTAGAAATATACGATCACAAAATCCAGATTTTTTAAAATTATGTTTAGATAGTAATCTTGCATCTGAAATAACATTACAGCCAATAGAAAGATTTGATTTAGATGCTGCTATAATATTTTCTGATATATTAGTAGTACCTCATGCTATGGGACAATTAATTGAATTTAGAGAAGGAAAAGGGCCTTGGGTGCCTAGTTTTAATTTAAACAAACTTTTAAACACAGAAGTCAATGAATTCATTGAAAAGTTACAACCGGTTTACGAAGCCATAAATAAAACTAGAAATAAACTTAGTAAAGATAAAAGTTTAATAGCTTTCGTTGCAGCGCCTTGGACATTATTAATATATTTATTAAATCTCAAGGTTGAAAATAAGCTTGATCTCAGACAATTAGAAAGACATGAGAATAACATTGAATCAATTATAAAAAAACTTGATGAGTTCTTAAAAATTCACATTTTAAATCAAAAAAAAGCTGGCGCTGACACTATTCAAATATTTGATTCTTGGGCCGGTTTAATAAGTTCTCATAATATTAGTAAATATTGTTATACCCCCAATAGAAGTCTGTCAGTCTTTTGTCGCCAAAATAAAATCCCAGTTATCTGCTTTCCAAAAGGACTTAACGAAAACCTTAAAAAATTCGCTGAAACAGTTAAACCAAATGGGATTAATCTTGATTACGAAGTTGACCCAAAGTGGGTAAATAAAAATTTTAATAATTTATGTTTACAAGGCGGGATGAAACCAGAATTGCTTCTTGATGACGAAGATAAAGTATTAAAAGAGACTGATAGATATTTAGATATTTTTAAAAGTAAGCCATATATATTTAATTTAGGACATGGTATCTTGCCTCAAACAGACCCAGAAATTATAAAAAAAATAGTTGCAAAAGTAAGGACGATGAAAAGATGAATTCAGATCACCCAAAAATAAATTTCGGCAAAACTGGAGTCTTACTAGTAAATCTAGGCACCCCAGACTCTACTAGTTGGTGGGATATTAGAAAGTATCTAAAAGAATTTTTATCTGATAAAAGGGTAATCGAAGTCAATCCCATAATTTGGAAAATAATTTTAAATTTAATAATATTGAATTTTCGTCCATCAAAAACTGCAAAAGCGTATAAAGAAATTTGGATGAAGAAAGAAAACATGTCTCCGCTTCGCTATTACACAATTATGCAAACGAAAAAACTTCTAGACAAATTGGGAAATAAGGATCTTCTAGTTGATTATGCAATGCGGTATGGCTCACCAAGTATCAAAAGCAAAATTCATAAGCTTCACGAGGCAGGATGTGAAAAAATCGTAATTCTACCTCTTTATCCGCAATATGCTGCAGCCACTACAGCTACAGTTTGTGATGAAGTTTATAGAGTTTTAATGGAGATGAGGTGGCAACCAAGCTTACAAATTATACCTCATTATGAGTCCGAGCCTTTGTATATCAAGGCACTAGTAAATAGTATTAGATTAAAGATATCAAAATTAGACTGGAAACCAGATCTAATTCTAGCGTCTTATCACGGTATTCCACAAAAATACTTTGACAAAGGAGACCCCTATCATTGTTATTGTCAAAAGACATCTAGGTTAATTTCAGAACAGTTTAAGGAAATTAAAATTAAAACAACTTTTCAATCAAGGTTTGGGCCTGAAGCATGGCTTAAACCTTATACTGACAAAACGTTAGAAAAATTACCAAACGAAGGAAAAAAAAATATATTAGTAATTTGTCCGGGCTTTTCATCCGATTGTGTTGAAACACTAGAAGAAATTTTGATTCAAGGCAAAGAAAGCTTTTTAAGCTCTGGAGGGAGAAATTTTGATTTAATACCTTGTTTAAACGATAGCGAAGATCACATCAATTTACTTGAGAGAATAACTAAGAAAGCTTTATAAATGAATTTTTATTTAACTTTTAAAGCACTTCATTTAATATCAGTAATTTCATGGATGGCGGGCTTATTATACTTACCAAGAATATTTGTTTATCATTCTGAAACTCGAAAAAATAAAGATCAATCCGAGACCTTTAAGCTAATGGAAAAGAGATTATATTTCTACATAATGAATCCAGCGATGATCCTATCTTGGATTTTTGGCATTTTACTCATATATAGCCAAGGCTTAGAAAGCCTCGGGTTTTTATGGATGAAAGCGAAATTAGGTCTAGTTTTGATTTTAACTATATATCACTTTTATTTATTAGTTTGTTTAAGAGATTTTCAAGTAGACAATAACATTAAAAGCTCAAAGTTTTTTAGAGTTATTAATGAGGTCCCAACAGTACTATTGATATTAATCATATTTGTAGTGGTTTTTAAACCGCTATTATAGCTCTTGAAATTTTTAGAAAAAAGACTTATATTTAACATACTTACCTCACAACAAACAATCTAATGAACTTACAAGAATTAAAAAAACAAAGTCCAGCCGATTTGATATCGCAAGCAGAAAAACTTGGTATTGAAAATCCTAGCACATTAAGAAAACAGGAAATTTTATTTGCAATATTAAAAAAATTAGCAGAAAAAAATGAACAAATAAGTGCTTCCGGAGTTTTAGAGGTTTTGCAGGACGGATTTGGATTTTTGAGAGCAATCGAGTCTAATTATTTACCTGGCCCGGACGATATCTATGTAAGCCCAAGTCAAATTAGAAGATTTGGATTACGAACAGGTGACACAGTAGAGGGAGAAGTACGAGCACCAAAAGATGCAGAGAGATATTTTGCTCTACTTAAGGTTAACAAAATTAATTTTGATGAAACAGAGCAGGGTAGAAATAAAATTGCTTTTGACAATTTAACGCCTCTTTATCCAAATAAAAGAATAAAACTTGAAGTAGAAAGCACTAAAGTAGAAAAGAAACCTGACAATACAGCAAGACTTATAGATTTGGTTAGTCCAATAGGAAAAGGGCAGAGAGCTCTTATAGTTTCACCACCTAGAGCAGGCAAGACTATGATACTGCAAAACATTGCACAATCTATAACTGCTAATCATCCTGAAATTTATTTAATGGTATTATTAATTGATGAAAGACCAGAAGAAGTTACAGACATGCAAAGATCTGTTAAAGGCGAGGTGGTGTCCTCGACTTTTGATGAACCAGCTTCTAGACACGTAGCGGTAGCCGAAATGGTTATTGAGAAAGCAAAAAGACTGGTAGAGCACAAAAAGGATGTCGTTATATTGCTAGACTCAATTACAAGACTTGGAAGAGCTTATAACGCAGTTGTTCCTAGCTCAGGAAAGGTACTTACTGGAGGTGTAGATGCTAATGCCCTTCAAAGACCCAAAAGATTCTTTGGTGCAGCTAGAAATGTAGAACAAGGTGGGTCATTAACGATTATATCAACTGCCTTGGTAGACACTGGAAGCAGAATGGATGAAGTTATATTCGAGGAATTTAAAGGAACTGGTAACTCCGAATTAATTCTTGATAGAAAAGTCGCCGACAAGAGAATATACCCTGCCCTAGACATAACCAGATCGGGAACAAGACGAGAAGAACTATTATTTGCAAAGGATGACCTTTCAAAAATGAATGTTCTACGGAGAATAATAAGTCCTATGGGCACAATGGATGGAATAGAATTTTTGATATCTAAAATAAAAGATACAAAAAACAATTCAGATTTCTTTAATTCAATGAATAAGTCTAATTAATTACCAGGGCTATCTTATGTTACGGATTGGCAGATAAAATATATATTTAGTTTACAGTTTCGCCTTTATCAGAAGTATTTTCGTACGAATAAAATTTTATAATATTTAATAACGTGCTCATTTTATCATCTAAAGTAACGGTTTCCAAAAGTTTTTGTTTTTCCTCATTTGAGATTGGAGCTATCATAGAAAGTGTGTTTATTCTCTGAGCCTCATCAAGTTTTTCAAATTCTTTCCAATTGATCATAAGACCATTTTTTTCAAAAAACTTTTTAATCTTTTCCATAAAACCTAATTTATTATATGGGCTTTCATTTTTATCTTGAACAAGAAGATCTTTATGAAATTTTTTATAATCCACTTCAAATTCTCTATATTTTTTTTCATTAGTAATCTCTTTTTTAATTTCAAACCTAGTTATTCCAGTCAAATTTATTAAAACTCTTCCATCAGAAGTCTCTTGATAATCACTTATTTTACCTAGACACCCAACTCTATACACTAGGTTATTCTCTCTTTTTGATTGTACCATGCCCATTAATTTATCTTTTCTAAAAGAATCATTTACTAAATCCAAATATCTTTCCTCAAATATATTTAAAGGCAAATTTGTTCTTGGAAAGTATATAACTCCGCTTAAAGGAAATACTGGTATTTGTTTTGGAAAATTTTTATCCATATTATTAAATATAAGAATAAAAAATTAGAACTGTCAATTTATAATAATGTGTTTAATTAGATTAAAACTGCTCTGACTCAGTCGAACCTTTCATTGCAGTAGTAGAGCTTTTTCCTGAACTAATAGTATTAGACACTGCATCAAAATAAGAAGTTCCAACTTCTCTTTGATGTTTTATGCTTGTATATCCGTCTTTTTCTCTTAGAAACTCGTTTTGTTGAATTTCTGAATATGCTTTCATGCCCTCTTTTTTATATTTTTCAGCTAATTCGAACACAGCTATGTTTTGAGTGTGAAATCCAGCTAAAGTTATAAATTGAAATTTGTAACCCATGGCAGCAATTTTTTGTTGAAATGATGAGATCTCTTGATCAGATAAGTGTTTTTTCCAATTAAATGATGGAGAACAGTTATAAGCTAACAATTTACCAGGAAATTTTAAATGTATAGCATCGGCAAATTTTTTGGCCTCTTCAAGATTAGGTGAAGCAGTTTCGCACCATATTAAATCTGCGTAAGGAGCATAAGCTAAACCCCTTGAAATCGCCTGATCAATACCTTGATTGACATAATAAAAACCCTCTGGAGACCTTTCACCAGTCAAAAATGGTTTGTCGTTATTATCGAAATCATTTGTAATTAGTTTTGCGGCATTAGCGTCCGTTCTTGCTAATATTATTAACGGTACATCTGCAATATCAGAGGCTAATCTTGCTGCTTGTAAATTTTTTATCATTGTACTTGTCGGTACTAAAACTTTACCTCCCATGTGACCACATTTTTTTTCACTAGCAAGTTGATCTTCAAAATGAACACCAGCTGCTCCAGCCTTAATAAATTTTTTGGTTAATTCAAAAACATTTAATGGTCCTCCAAATCCTGCTTCTCCATCAGCAATAATAGGAAGCATATAATCTGTTTTTTTGTTAGGTGCCATGTCTCCATTTAAAACTTCCATATGTTGGATCTGATCTGCTCTTAGTAGAGCATTATTCATTGCCTCCACTAATTTTGGAGCGCTATCATACGGATATAAAGATTGATCAGGATACATTTCTCCCGCACTATTAGCGTCAGCAGCTACTTGCCAACCACTTAAATAAATTGCTTTTAAACCAGCTTTTGCATGTTGCACTGCTTGATTTCCAGATAAAGAACCAAGAGTATTAACATATGACTCAGAGTTTAGTAAATTCCAAAGCTTTTCAGATTGATTTTTGCTTAATGAGTATTCTATTTTTATAGAACCTTTCAACTTTTCAACGTCTTCTGGCTTATAATCTCTTTTTATACCTGCAAAACGTCTAAGTTTGAAAGATATGTTACTTTTTGAAGACATATACAATACAGTTTTACTGAACTAGTTGTTCTCGTGGTTTTGCTCAATATCGTATTGGCTAACACCGCTTGAACCCCAGTCACAATAATCGTCTCTAAGGTAAATAGTTTGAGACTTGTGCTGATTATACTCTTCTTCAGTTATATGATTTGGTTTATTTTTGTTCATGTAAATGTTATAATTTACAAAATTTACAAAGTAAATAAATTAATGATAAATACTTGTAAATTGATAAAATTTAGTGTAAAAATATATTTACAAAATTTACAAATAGAAAAATGAGTCAATTTACATTAAAAATAGGACCTAAAATTAAAGCATTTAGACGCCAAAGAGGTTTGCAGGCTAATAAGTTGGCCGAACAACTTGGTATTTCTCCAAGTTACCTAAATTTAATAGAGGGCGGAAAAAGAAAAATAGACGGTGACCTATTACTGAAGGTTTGTGACAAGTTAAATATTGAGCTATCAGATCTTACTTCAAAATCCGACCTAAATTTAGAAAATAATATAATGGAAATATTAGACGACAGTCTTTTTGAAGACCTGGACATTTTGGGGCCAGAAGTAAAGGATTTAGCATCAACTAATCCAAAAATTGGAAGAGCATTGGTTAGACTAGGGGATATTCTTAAAAAAAAAGACCATGAATTAGTAAATAAAATTGAAACATTATCGGGGAAAATTGTCGATAGCAGAAAAAATTCATTTCCTGGCGAAACAGTTTCAGATTTTCTTCAAGAAAACAGAAATTATTTTCCAAAACTTGAAGAATTTGCTAACGAAGTTTTTGAAGAAGTTCAAAATAATAATCGCACAAGGTATATAGCATTATGTGAATTTCTTAGATCAAAATACTCAATTACTGTAAAAGATATCATTCCAGAGGAAGGCAAACCTTTTACGAAAATATTCAAAAAGAACAGGAAGGAACTATTATTAAGTGATTATAATTCTTTAGAAACTAAAAAACTTTATGCAGCCGCACAAATTGCTCAAGAAGGAGGAGAAAAAATAATAGAAGAATATCTATCAAATTTTAATTTTCCATCCGAAGAGTCTAGAAAACTTACAAAGGTAGCATTGTTAAATTATTGTGGAGCAGCTATTCTAATGCCATATAAACTTTTTCATACAGAATGTAAAAAACTAAAATATGATTTAGAATTATTACAAAACACTTTTTCAACATCATTCGAACAGGTTGCCCATAGAGTTACTTGTTTGCAGGATCCGAAATTACCCGGAATACCATTTCATATGTTAAGAGTTGATATCGCTGGAAATATTTCTAAAAGATTTTCTTTGTCAGGAATTGAAATACCAAGATATGGCGGTGCCTGCCCAAGGTGGAATGTTTATTCTGCTTTTAAAAGACCTGGTGTTATTCAGGCTGCGGTCAGTAAAATGACAAATGGAGAAAAATATGTTTGCATAGCAAGAACAGTTGAAAAAGGTATCGGTAGGTATGGCCTTTCAAAAAGTATTCTTTCAATTGGACTTGGTTGTGAAGCAAAATATGCGAAAGATTTTGTTTATACAGAAAATGTTGATATTAATGATAAAAAGACTGAAATACCTGTCGGCGTGTCATGTAGAACTTGTGACCGTTTAGACTGCTCTCAAAGAGCTTTTCCTCCGCTTCATAAAAAGTTTGATGTAGATATAAATAATCGAGGCGTATCTGTTTACGTTAACGAATAAATTATTTATACTATTTTATAATTTGCGGGCATAGCTCAGTGGTAGAGCGTCTCGTTGCCAACGAGAAGGTCGAGGGTTCAAGTCCCTTTGCCCGCTCCATGAGACAGG
>CACKXF010000013.1 GCA_902604065.1 uncultured Pelagibacteraceae bacterium
TATTTATATTTTCAATTACAAGTTTAATTTTATCTTTTTTAATTTCTTTCTCACAAATAATTAATGCAACGAGATAATTTTTTTTATCTCCATAAACAAAAGATTGTTTAATATCTTCATTTAAACATAAAATATTTTCAATTTTACTTGGAGAAATATTATCACCTCCAAAATTTACAATAATGTCTTTTTTTCTATCAGTAATTTTTAAATAATTATTTTCATCTAACATGCCAATATCGCCAGTGTGTAACCAACCATTTTTAATTACTTTTTCTGTTTCTTGTTTTTGATTCCAATACCCAAGCATTACGTTTTCGCCCTTTATTATAATCTCACCATCTTTTGCAATCTTAACGATATTGGTTCTAAATGGAGGTCCTACTGTTTCTACTTTTACCAGATTTGGTAAATTACAGCTTACTACGGGTGATGCCTCCGTAAGGCCATATCCCTGTAAAGTAGGTAATCCAACTGCATTTAAAAATTCACCTATATTTTGATCTAATGCCCCTCCGCCTGAAACGAAAGCCTGAAGATTTCCTCCAAACTGTTTTTGTATTTTTTTTCTAACTAAATTATTACAAATAAAATTAACAATTTTTTCTGAAAAACTTAACTCTTCATTTTTAAGTATTTTTTTTCCAAGTTTTAAAGTACATCTAATAATTAATTTTTTAAATCCTTTTTGTTTTTCAAAATTCATGTTTATTTTTGTAAATAAATTTTGATAAAACCTTGGAACAGCGGTCATAATAGTTGGTTTTGCAATTCCCATATTTGGAATTAATTTTTCCAAACTTTCAGCATAAAAGATTTTTGCACCTACTATTATTTGGATAAATTGAACAGTATGTTCATAGGAGTGAGAAAGAGGTAACCACGTTAAAAAAACTGGATCTTTGATTTTAATTAGTGGTTCAAGCAGTTCGACGGCTCCCTCACAATTAGATAAAATTCCACCATGACTTAAAACAACTCCTTTAGGATTGCCTGATGTACCAGATGTATAAATAATACATGCGGGCATATTTCTATTTAAATTATGATTGATTTTTTTTTCATAATTTTCTTCATTTAAAATATCTTTTATTAAGAAACTTTCTCTATCTATTTCTTCAAATGAAATAATCTTTTTAAATTTTGGATCAATATATTTGCTTATTTTTTTAAATTGAATTTGATTTGAAACAATTATTAAAGATGGCCTGCAATCATTTAAAATATATTCATAATCATTTGCTGAATAAGTTGTAAAAATAGGAACTGATATACCCCCAGCATTCATTATTGCAACATCAGAAATTAACCAATATGGCCTGTTCTCAGATAAAATTAAACATCTGTCCCCTTCTTCAATTAAAGATTTAATTTTATAAGATAGTTTAAATATTCTATCTTGAATATCTCCCCAAGTATAAGTTGGTTTTCCTGATTTAAGCCATTTTAAAAACGGTTTTTTATTATCAACTTCTTTACATTTATTAAAATATAAATCTACAAGACTATTTAATTTATTTATTTTCATAATTTGGTGGGCGAAGAGAGACTCGAACTCTCAAGGTATTGCTACCACCGGATTTTGAGTCCGGCGCGTCTACCAGTTCCACCATTCGCCCCATTACGTTTAATTATAATATGAAATAATGGTCCAAATAAACAGTTTATTTAAGATTTTGTTTTAAAATTGAATTTCTATATAATTCAAAAAATGTAGCTACAAACCTACACAGATCCATTTGATTTTCCATAAATACTCTCTCAAGATCCCTTAGTTTTGGTTTATAATTTCTTCCTATTGTGTAAAGTTGTTGTTTATCTTTATGAAGTAATCCTTTTTTCTCAGTAACTCTTAATTTTCTGATAACTGTTGCTCTTGGAATGCCTGTTATTTCTGAAATTGATGAAGCGTTAATTCCAGTCACTGATTCTTTCGAAGTGATAATAAATCTCGCCCATTTTAAATAGTTTGTTTTTCCTAAGTCAGCCTCTTTAGTTTTTAATATCAAAGGATTATTTTTAAGCTTATCTCTTAATCGTTGTATGTGGTTAGCAAAAATTGTTCCTGCTACAATAAAAGTTTCTAAATCTCCATGAAACTTTCTTTGTCTTATCAAAAAAGGGATTTTAAACCTAAAGAAAAATCTCCATACTAAAGTAAAATTAGCTCTGATAAAAGTTTCTATATTATTTGCTTCTACTTTATTTCCAAACCAGTCCTGAGTAGCCAAATACTTTGAACAAGTAGCTAAGAATGTGGCTATAGCTTTTATTGAATGTTTGGGTCTTTGATGAATAAAAGTTAATGGTTTTAGTAATATTTTTTTATTATCTCTTGTTATTATTTGCTCTTTACTTAATTCATTTATTTTTCTCCGAACTGTTTCTTTTGCTATGTTAAGATCTTGTGATATTTCAATTAAATTTATTTTCTCTATTTCAAACTCTTCCTTGGTATAAAATTGTTCTTCAGAATGAATAATAAGTATATCAGCATAGTGACGGAATGACTTTTGAACCAGATAAATTAAAATTAGATATTTATCCATATCCATAAAGGTTTGATAAGCGTTATAATTCCATGTAGTGGAAAACTTAAACCATTGATCACTAATTCTACCGAAATTGGTTGATAATATTGCGTGTACTTCTTCCTTGTCTAAAAATTCATCAGCTTGAACTTGTTCCCTCTTTAGAAAATCTACTTTTGAAACATTATTTAAATTTTTTATTTCTTTTTTATCAGACATAATTATATAAGTGATAAATGTTAAATAAATTATATGATAGATGTTTAGATTTAGCTAGACATAAATTATCTAAGCCTTTTCTAGCTTTTATATCTTTTATCGAAAGTTCATTTTTTCCAATTCCACCTGACGTAATGATTGTACCCATGGTTCTTGCAAAAAAAGACGATTATTTAAAAATTTTTTTAATAGCGACAATATTTTCTGTTTTAGGTGGAGTCTTGGGTTATTTTTTAGGCAGTATGTTTTTAGAGATCTCTATGTCTATAATAGAACTTTATAACTATGAAGATAAAGTATTTGAGCTACAAGATAAGCTGTCTAATAAGGCAGGATTAATTTTCTGGATTGGCACTTTATTTCTAGCTGGCTTTACACCCCTTCCTTACAAAGTTTTTACTATCACGAGTGGTTTTATTGGCTTTAATATATATGTATTTGTTTTAATAAGTCTAATTTCTAGAGGATTAAGATTTTTTATAGTGTCATATTTGTCAATGAAATTTGGTAATAAATTTGAAATACTTTTAAGGAAGGAAGGATTTAAATGGTTTACAATAATTGGAGTTTTAATTGTTTTAATTGTTTTAATATTTTATTTTTATTTTAAATAATATGAGTAATAAGATTACTATAAATTCATTAATAATCCTAAGCGCCTTAACTTTAAGTATTGCTTATTTTATAGAATTTGTTCTTGGTCATGAGCCCTGTAGTTTATGTAAAATTGAACGCATTCCTTATATTGGAGCTATTATATTAGGCTCTCTTTTAATTTTTATTAATAAATGGAAAAAAATAATTTTATCTCTGATTTTTTTATTATTTGTTTTTGGAACAATAATTTCTATATACCATGTGGGTATTGAACAAAATATTTTTAGTGAAAGCTTTTTATGCGAAATCGGTCTTAATAATAATATAAAAAATCCAGATGAGCTTTTAAAAACTTTAGGAAAAACACCAATAAGCTGTAAAGATGTGACATTTAAAGTTTTTGGTTTATCACTTGCTACATTTAATACAATTTTATCTATCGTCATTAGTTGTATATTATTAAAACAAATATTAAAAAAATGAACAAGACTGACAAAAAAACTTTAGAGGAAATTATAAGAGTTGATCACGCTGGGGAGCGTGGAGCAATTAAAATCTATGAAGGTCAATTACTAGCTTTAAAAACTTTCAAAAAAGACGACGAATTAAAAAGAAAAATTGAGGATATGCGTGAACATGAGAGAGAGCATTTTGAATTTTTTGATAAAGAAATACAAAAAAGAAATATTAAACCAACAAAATTTTTACCACTATGGGACCTTATGGGTATAACTTTAGGATTTGGTACAGCAATGATGGGTAAAAAGGCAGCAATGTTATGCACCGCGTCTGTCGAAGAAGTAATAGATGGTCATTATAAAAATCAAACTTATAAACTTCGAGAAGATGAAGAAGAATTAAAAAAGAAAATTATAAAATTTAGAGAAGATGAGCTAGAGCATAAAGATATTGCCTATGATAATGGAGCAACGAAAACTGGTTTATATAGTGTTTTAGATAAAGTAATCAAAACGTCATCAAGAATAGCAATAGCAATTTCAGAAAAAATTTAATTAAGGCTCTAATTCAATATCCCAATATAAATAATCCATCCAACTTTCGTGTAAAAAATTTGGAGGAAAATTTCTACCGTTTTTATGAAGATCGTCTACAGTTGGCCTATAAGGTTTATTAAATAGTTTCATCCCACTTATTTCATAAAGTTTACCACCTTTTTTTACATTGCAAGTTGAACATGCTGTAACAACATTCTCCCAATCTGTAATTCCACCCTTAGATTTCGGAAGTAGATGATCAAAAGTTAAATCTTTTTTATCTCCACAATATTGACAGGTAAATCTATCTCTTAGGAAAACATTAAATCTTGTAAAATTCGGATTGTCTGATGGTTTTATAAAATTTTTTAAAGCTATAACACTAGGTAAGTTCATTTCAAATGAAGGGCTGTGAATTTTTCTTTTATAGTTAGAAACTATACTTACTCTATTTAAAAATACTGACTTAACCGCGTCTTGCCAACACCACAAGGATAAAGGATAATAGCTTAAAGGTCTAAAGTCTGCGTTTAAAACCAATGCAGGACATTTCTCTAATGGCACTTTATCGTTTGCAGATATAATCATGCCTAAAGCTAAATGATATAAAAAATTAAATCAAGTTATAAATTTGTTTCACCTGAATTTAATATAATTGTTTTTTGATAAATTCTAAGCCCAAGCTAGAACCTTCTTGAGGAATTCTATGTTCACAATTTTTAAAGATTTTTGTTTGAATTTTATAATTAATATTATTAAATAATTCCTTTGCTTCGAGCAAATAGCTTACTGGGACGACTTCATCTTTGTCTCCATGCATCAAAATGACATTAGGTCTCGATTTAATATTATTCTCTATATGTTTTAAGTCTATAATTTTACCAGAATACCCTATAATTGAATTAATTTTATCCTCTCTTTTCAATCCAGTTTGCAAACTTATCATGCAACCCTGGCTAAATCCGCACAAAATAATCTTATCAGCTTTCAAATTAAAATTTTTTTTGACTTCATCTATAAGTTTATTAAGTTTAAGCTCTGCTACTAAAGATTTGGTTAAAATTTCGTCTTTAGTTTGATCCATCAAATCAAACCATTGATACCCGGTAGGACTAACAGCACATCTTTCTGGGGCATCAGGACATACAAACACCGTCTTTGGAAGATAATTTTTCCAATAATTACCTAAAATAGAAATATCTTTTCCATCACCGCCATAACCATGACAAAGGATAACAGCATTATCTGGTTTTTGGTTCTCAAGCGTATTAATAACTGTTGTATTTAGTGAGTAGCTCATTATATATATCTTCCTATGTCAGAACTATTATTTAACTTTATCGGTTTTTCTCTTTTAGGAGCTGTAGCCATAGTATTAGTTCTAGGTATTTATACTTTATTCAAAGGTGGAAGTACTAGTAAAAAATACTCAAATAAATTAATGCAGCTGAGAGTTTTGCTCCAATTTATAGCAATTGTTGTTTTAGTGCTGCTAGCTTATTTTTTTAAAGATTAGCCTTATTCTTTAAAAATTTTATAAAATTTTTTTCACCAAAATCAAATTCTCCCATGATTCTACCAAATTCATTTCCATCTTTATCTAATAAAACAGTAGTTGGCATTCCTATTAATTTGAACTTTTTTGCTAAATCTAGTTTGGGATCAAAATACGTGTTTAAACTAACTACTCCAATATCTTGTAACCAATCTCTGACTCTCAATTTGTTGGGTGGTTCCATATTTATTGGGTAAACTTCGATTTGAGGTAAATCTTGAGCAAGTTTTTCGAGAGATGGCATCTCTTTTTTACAGGGAGCACACCAAGTAGCCCAAAAATTTAGCACCATGATCTTGCCTTTATTATTAGATAAATCCACATCCTGAAGATTAGTATCTTTCAAAGTTATATTCGCAATTTTTTTAGGTTTATCGTGAATAACAAGATTGTTTGGAAGCTCCGCATAAGCTAATGGGTTATTAACAAATAAAAAGCCTATAAAAATGAATGTTATGATTTTAAAAGATTTACTAATTTTCATATTAATTTAAATTAAAAATAACATAGTTTATGACAAATAAAAACAAGACAGTTTGGTCAAGTAGATTTAAAAGCTCAACTTCTAAATCATTTCAAAGAATTGGGGCTTCTATAAACGTAGATAAAAGACTCTACGAACAGGATATTTTTGCTTCAAAAATTCATACTCAAATGCTAATTAAAAAAAAAATAATTCCTGTTAAAGACGGAAAAAAGATAATTAAAGGACTGGAAAAAATTAAAGGGCAAATTAAAAAAGGTAAATTTGAATTTAAAGAAAAATTTGAAGATATTCATTTAAATATAGAAAAAAAATTATATGAAATAATCGGAGACTCAGCGGGTTATATGCATACTGCTAGATCAAGAAATGACCAGGTAGTGACAGACTTTAAGCTTTGGGTAAAAGATTCATCTTTAGCTTTAATAAAAGAATTGAATTCTTTAATGAAGAATTTAATAAGCAAAGCAGATAAAAACGTGGGAACTGTTATGCCAGGTTTTACTCATCTTAAGAATGCGCAGCCTGTATCTTTTGCTCATTATCTCCTAGCTTATTATGAAATGTTAAAAAGAGATAAGCAAAGATTTTATAATAATTTAGAATTAATAAACGAGTCTCCACTTGGTGTCGCGGCTTTATCTGGGACTTCTTACAATATAGATAGAAACTTTACTTCTAAAAAGTTAGGTTTCAAAAAACCTACAAATAACTCGATTGATACAGTTTCGGATAGAGATTTTGCAATAGATTTTCTTTACGCTTGCGCTGTGTGCGCAATGCATCTGTCAAGACTGGCTGAAGACTTTATTATATTAAATTCTGATGCTTATCAGTTGATTAGCTTTAATGATAAAATGCTTACAGGTTCATCTATAATGCCTCAAAAAAAGAACCCAGATCCTGCAGAACTAATAAGAGGTAGAACTGGAATTAATTATGGGAAGTTAAATTCTATTTTAACAATAATGAAAGGACTTCCAATTTCATATTTTAAAGATTTACAAGATGATAAAGCGCTGGTATTTGATGGCTATGATACCTTGAAAGATACTTTGCTTATGAGCAATGAACTAATTAAAAATGTTAACCCAAATAAAACTAGAATGTCCGATATGGCAAAAACTGGATATACGACGGCAACAGATTTCGCTGACTATCTTGTAAAAGATAAAAAACTATCTTTTAGAGAAGCTTATAAAATATCCTCAAAAATTGTTAATTATGCAGAAAAAAATAAGAAAAATTTGGATGAATTAACTTTAAATGAAATAAAGAAGTTTTACAAAGATTTGAATAATAATGTTTTAAAAATTTTTAATGTTAAACACTCTATGAATTCGAAAAATTCTTATGGTGGAACCTCTGAAAGAAATATAGAAAATATGATAAAAAAATACAAAAAGGAACTTAAATGAAATTTGTTATTACTCTAATATTATTAATGTTTATGTTAGGTTCATGCGGAAAAAAATCAGATCCACAATACCAAGGGTCAATTAATAGTTTTACAAAAATAATTTAATACATGTCTTATATAAGATATAAAAATAATAATCTATTTGTGGAGAATGTCTCTGTTAGAAGACTGACGTCAAAATTTAGCACTCCCTTTTATCTTTATTCAGAAAGTAATATTATTGAAAATTACAAATCATTTTCAAATAATTTTAAAAAATCTAAGCCATTAATTTGTTTTTCCGTAAAAGCAAATTCCAATATTCAAATTTTAAAAGTTTTAAAAAAGATGGGATCAGGTGCAGACGTCGTTTCTGGAGGTGAATTACTTAAAGCTATTAAATCTGGCATACAACCCAGTAAAATTGTTTTCTCTGGTGTTGGTAAAACAGAGGAAGAAATAAGATTGGCTATAAAAAGAAATATCTTATTGATAAATGTGGAGTCAGAAAATGAAGCTGTATTGATTAATAAAATCGCAGGTAAATTAAAAAAAAAGATTGCTATAGGTATCAGGCTGAATCCAGATATCAATGCACCGACACATAAAAAAATTTCTACAGGTAAAGCGGAAGACAAATTTGGTCTTTCGAAAACAAATTTAATTTCATTTTGTCTTAATATTAAAAAATTGAAAAATTTGAGATTAAATGCAATAAGTGTACATATTGGTAGTCAAATATTAAGCGAAAATCCTTTTAAAAAAACTTTAAAAGTCTTAGAGGAAATAATTAATAAAACAAAAATTAACTTCAAGTTCGTGGATCTTGGTGGTGGGTTTGGTATTACTTACAAAAGGAATGACAGAAAAATAAATCTTAAAAACTATTCAAATTTAGTAGAAAAATTTAGACAGAAATATAATTGTAGCATAATTTTTGAACCAGGACGGGCGATAGTAGGTAATACAGCTATCTTAGTCGCTAAAGTTCAGTACTTAAAAAAAGGTTCTAATAAAACATTTGCAATTTTAAATGCTGGTATGAATGATTTTATGAGAACTGCACTTTATGATGCTGTTCATAACATAATTCCAGTAATTAAAAATGTTAATAAAAATAATGGTCCTTTAGAATTTGTCGGTCCAATATGTGAGACTACTTGCAAATTCATTAAATATAATAAATACCAAAGACTTAATCAATCTGATTACGTCGCTATCTCAGACGTCGGAGCTTACGGAGCTTCTTTGTCCTCAAATTATAATACTAAACCTTTAATAGCTGAAATAATTATAAATAAATTTAAAGCTAGAGTTATTAGAAAAAAACAAGATATAAAAAGCTTACTCAACCAATAATGCAATTTATAAGATCGCTCTTATTTACCATATTATTTTATTTAACCTTAATATTAGTTTTTGTTTTAGCCATACCAACATTAATTCTACCGAGTAAAGCTACTTTAGTCTGTGGAAAGATATTGGCATATATGATTATATTTTTATTAAGGTTTATATTGGGAGTTAAAGTTACTTTTTCTGGAATAGAAAATTTAAATAAAAACGAGAGATTTTTTGTTGCAAGTGCACACCAATCTTTACTTGAAACATTCATACTCCAAGCCCCTTTGCACTATCCCATTTTTATTCTTAAAAAGGAGCTTCTAAAAATTCCATTATTTGGTTGGTATTTAAAAAAAATTGGTTCAATTGATATTGTAAGAGACACTACTACCAAAGATAATTTAAATTTTTTCGATAAAATTAAAAATAATATTGAGAGTAGTAAAAGACCTCTATTAATTTTTCCACAAGGGACAAGAGTAAAATTTGGTGAAAGACCGCCATTTAAAAAAGGTGCTGGTAGAATTTACGAAGTATTAAATTTGCCTTGTGTTCCTGTTGCGTTAAACACAGGAAAAGTTTGGCCAAAAAACAGTTTTTTGAAATATAATCACGACATTGAAATATCTTTCTTAGAACCTATTGAGCCCGGAAAAGATAAAAATGTTTTTATAAGTGATTTAGAGACTAAAATATATTCTTCTATTGATAATTTAAATTAATTCTTTTTTCTTCCAAAGTCAGGGGAATCGACATCTTGACCGGCTTTAACAATCTCTTTTCTAACATTCTTGGTTGAAGCAAATATTTTCAAAAGTTTATCACCATTTTTCTCTGTGATTGCTTTTTTAAATTCATCAATGTTCTTCGAGAATTCATCTAAAATCTTTATAATATTTTCACTATTATCAATGAAAATATCTTTCCACATTAAAGGATCTGAAGATGCAATACGAGTAAAGTCTCTTAAACCTCCTGCACTATATTTGATAATTTCATTTTTGAATTTTTCATCGGTGTTTATTGCGGTTATTACAATATTATATGCTACCGCATGGGGCAAATGGCTCGTAAGAGCAAGTATATGATCGTGCTCATCAATACTCATTAGTTTTACCTTGCTCCCTAAAAATTCCCAGAATTTTTTTAATTTTTCAACTTTATCTTTGTTTGAGTTCTTGGTGTCACAAATTATTGTCCATCTATTTTTAAACAAATCTTTAAAACCAGCGGAAGGACCACTTTCTTCGGTTCCCGCTATAGGATGAGATGCTATCCAGAAAATATTTGTTAAATTAAAATTTTCAAATATTTTATTTACTTCTTTTTTTACTGAACCAGTATCTGTAATTATTGCACCCTTTTTAAACGTGTCTTTTACAGAGAGTAATACTTCTTTGTAAGAGCTAAGAGGAATAGCAAGAATTATTAAATCTGAGTCTTTTACTGCAGATTGAATATCTTTTGAAACGTCGCTGCATAATTTTTCTTTTTTAATAGTTTCAACCACATCCTTTGATTTATCAAAAACTGTAATCGTTTTACTAATTTCATTATTATTTATGTTTCTCAAAATTGACGAACCTATTAAACCGCAACCAATTATAGTTATTTTTTCGAACATTAAATTATCTTCCTTAAAGTCTTAATAAATTTTTTATTTTCCAAATTATTTCCAACTGTTATTCTTAAAGAATTTTTGATCTTATATACATCCATTTTTCTGACCAGGATTCCACTTTTAGCTAATTTCAAAAATATTTTTTTTGAGTTTCCTCTAATCCTATTAAAGTTAACAAGTAAAAAATTTCCATAACTAAAATTAGTTTCTATACCTAAATTTTTAAAATTATTATAGAAATTTTTAGTCCATTTATTAACGTGTTTTATTTCTTTGTTTAACCACTTAACATCTTTCATCGACTCCGCTGCAGCAAATAAACCGGCTCTGTTTATATTAAAAGGTGGTTTAATTTGATTCAATGCATTAATCAAATTTTTGGGGCCATACCCCCATCCAACCCTTAGTCCAGCAAGACCATAAATTTTTGAAAATGTTCTTGTAATTATAACATTTTTAGAATTAGAGAATAATTTCATCCCGGGAATGTAATTTTTATCTTTCACATATTCAAAGTAAGCATCATCAACAACTAACAAAATATTGCTTCTTAATTTTTTTCTTAATCTTAATAATTCTTTTTTACTAATAATTGTCCCTGTTGGGTTATTAGGATTAGCTAAAAAAACGATTTTTGTTTTTTTAGTAACTTTTGAAAGGATATTTTCCACAGATATTCTAAAGTTTTTTTCTTTAGCAAATTTAACCTTAGCTCCATAAATTTTGCTATAAATTCTGTAAATTATAAAACTAAACTCAGGGACAATTACTTCATCATTTTTATTAATAAATGATTTGCATATTAACTCAAATATCTGATCAGAGCCTGATCCTAGTATAATTCTTTTAGGATCAAGTTTAAATTTTTTAGCTAGTACATTTCTGAGAAAAATACCGTCTGAGTCAGGATATCTTTTTAAATTTTTTGCTACTTTGTTAAATTCTTTTATTGCTCTTGGACTAGGGCCCAATGCAGACTCATTAGCTGAAAGTTTAATTTTTGCTGCTTTCTGCTTGAATAAACTTAATCCAGCAACATACTTATCAGCATTAATTTTTTTTGGCTTAGGTAAACTCATTTTATTTTATTTAATATATAAAAAGCATTAGTAATGCTAGTTTCATTACATATGAATTTGACAAGTTTACGACTATTTAGTATTAATTCTCGAAAGGCGCCGATTTAACCAAATTGCAGGCGCTTGATAAATGTAGCTAAACAGGAGATAGCCCAGTTTAGCTGGGCTTTTTTTTTGGATGAATAGTAAACTTGAAAATATAAAGAAACTTGATGTGTCAAAACCACTTAAATTGGATTGTGGAAAGACCATTAATAATTTTCCACTAGCATATGAAACTTACGGAAAATTAAACTCGAATAAAAATAACGCTATTTTAGTTTTTCATGCTTTGACTGGTGATCAATTCGTTACTGGAACCAACCCTATTACAAATAAAGAAGGGTGGTGGGTTACTGCAGTTGGCCCTGGCAAAGCTATAGATACAAACAAATATTTTGTAATTTGTGCTAATGTGATTGGAGGTTGCATGGGTTCTTTGGGGCCAAGAAATATCAATCCTGAAACCAAACAGCCTTATGGATTAGATTTTCCAGTCATTACAATTAAGGATATGGTTAGGGCCCAAGAGTCTTTGCTCGAACATCTTGGAATAAAAAAACTTTTATGCGCAACTGGTGGATCAATGGGTGGTATGCAACTTTTACAATTTTGCGCTACTTTTCCAGACAGAACTTTTTCAGCGATACCAATAGCATGTAGCTCTAGTCATAGCGCACAAAATATAGCTTTAAATGAATTAGCTAGACAAGCTATTATGGCTGACCCAGTTTGGGACAAAGGTAAATATATTCTTAAAAATGTTCAGCCGAAAAATGGTTTAGCAGTTGCAAGAATGGTCGGTCATATTAGTTATTTATCTGAAAAAGGTATGCAGGAAAAATTTGGAAGAAAACTACAAGAAAAAGCCGATTATGAATTTAGTTTTAATGCAGATTTTCAAGTTGAAAGTTACTTAAGACACCAAGGCTACGCATTTGTAGAAAGATTTGATGCTAATTCTGTTTTATATATTTCAAGAGCTATGGATTATTTTGATCTAACGAAACAATTTAAAGGTGGTCTCGTTGAAGCTTTTAAGAGTCAGAAAACAAAATTTTTAATCATATCGTTTTCTTCTGATTGGCTTTATACAACGAAAGAGAATAAGGATATAGTTATAGCCTTAAATGCTTCCGGTGCTGATGTCTCGTATTCAGAGATAATAACAGACAAAGGGCATGACTCATTTCTTCTTGATGAACCAGATTTTTTAAAAACTTTAAAGAGTTTTATAGACTCGATGCAAGATAAATTTAATAATGAAAAAAGAATTTAAAGTAATTTCAGACTTGCTTCACGATAACACAAGAGTACTTGATGTAGGTTGTGGAGATGGATCCTTAATGAATTTTCTCAAAGAGGAAAAGAATATTGAAGTGCGAGGATTAGAACTTAATCAAGATAATGTTCAACAATGTATTCACAAAGGTTTACCAGTAATTCAAGGTAATGCAGAAACAGAACTCCACCAATTTCCTGATCAATCTTTTGATTATGTGGTTCTTAGTCAAACGCTACAAGCTTTTTACAATCCTGAAAAAGTACTAAAAGAACTTTTACGAATTGGAAAATCGGTAGTAATTTCGATTCCGAATTTTGGGTACTGGAAAGTAAGGACTAAACTTTTATTTTTTGGTAAAATGCCAGTAACAAAAACCTTGCCAAATACATGGTATAATACACCAAATTTACATATGTGCTCAATTAAGGATCTTTTTAATTTTTGTGATGAAAAAAAAATTAAAATTAAAAGAGTTGTGGGTGTTAATGAAGATAAAACATCTCTAATTAAAAAAAATAATTTAGAAATCAAAAATCTCTTTTCAAAATTAGGAATTTTTTTAATAGGATAATATGAAAATAGAAATTATTCCTTGCTTAAAAGATAATTATAGCTATTTAATTTTTGAACAAGAAACTAACACTGTATCAATAGTTGATCCCTCGGAATTTAATGCTTGTGATAAAATAATTAGCAAATATGAAAGATTAGATTTTATTTTAAATACACACCATCATTTTGATCATGTTGATGGCAATATAAGATTAAAAGAAAAATATAATTCAAAAGTTTTAGGTTTTAGTGGTGATAAAAATCGTATCCCTGGAATTGATATTCTTTTGAAAGAAAATCAAAAAAAAAGAATCGGAAATTTAGAATTTAATGTTATTTTTGTTCCAGGCCATACTAAAGGTCATATTGCTTTTTACTTTAAAAAAGAAAAAATTGTATTTACAGGCGATACTTTGTTCTCTTTAGGGTGTGGTAAAGTTTTTGAAGGAACACATAAAGACATGTTTAATTCTTTAAATAAACTTAAAAATCTTCCACCAGAAACAAAAGTATATTGTGGACACGAATATACAAAAAATAATTTAGATTTCTGTCTGATGCACCAATCAAATAACTCTGCCTTAAAAGAAAAATCTTTACAAATTTTTTCTAAATTAAAAGATAAATTTCCAACTATACCAACTAGTATAGGTGAAGAGCTTAAAACAAATATTTTTCTCAAATGCGATGATAAAAATCTTAAAGAAGCTTTAAATCTAAAAGATTCACCAGATCATGAAATTTTTAGCAAATTGCGAGATTTAAAGGATGCTTTTTGACCTCAATATTCTTGACTTGATTTTATTGCGGGCTATATTGCTTGAAAACTGAAAAAAGAGAACTTATGACATTTGCAATAATTGAAACAGGTGGAAAACAATACAAAGTTTCAACTAGTAAAATACTAGAAATAGAAAAGTTAGACGTTAAAAAAGGTGAGACTATAAAATTTAAAAATGTTTTACTTTTAAACGACAACAAAAATACCGAAATTGGAAATCCAAGTATTGAAGGTGCTACAGTTGAGGCTAAACTTCTAGACGTAGTTAAAGATAGAACAATTTTAGTTTTTCATAAAAGAAGAAGAAAACACTCAAGAAAGAAAAATGGCCATCGACAACAACACTCAAAAATACAAATTACAAAAATTTTAGCTAAAGATGGAAAGATTATTGATGAAGCTAAGATAATTGAAAAAAAGAAAATTATTAAAGAGGAAAAAAAAGATATAAAAAAAAGAGTTGATAAAAAGGTAAAATAAATGGCAACGAAAAAAGCAGGCGGTTCATCACGTAACGGACGAGATAGTAAAGGTCGTAGACTAGGAGTGAAAAGATATGGTGATGAAAAAGTTATTCCAGGAAACATAATTGTAAGACAAAGAGGAACCAAAATCCACCCAGGTGATAATGTTGGAATGGGCAAAGATCATTCAATTTACTCTCTTATAAAAGGTAAAGTAAAATTTAAAAAATCAAAACTTAACAGAACTTTTGTGTCTGTAATTCCTAATTAAAAATATAAATAATAAAAAATTATTTATACAAACCCAATGAAATTTTTAGATCAAGCAAAAATAAGTTTAAAAGCTGGCAATGGTGGCTCGGGTTCAGCTAGTTTTAGAAGAGAAAAATATGTTGAATTCGGAGGTCCAGACGGTGGAGATGGTGGGGATGGAGGTTCAATAATTTTTGAGTCAGAAAGAAATTTAAATACTTTAATTGATTTTAGATACTCTCAACATTTTAAAGCTGAAAATGGGAGGCCAGGAAGTAAAAAAAATAAAACTGGGGCTAATGGTAAAAACTTAATTTTAAGAGTTCCTATGGGTACCCAAATTTATGAAGAAGATAATAATACTTTAATTTATGATTTTCAGAAGGACAAAGAAAAATACTTAGTTGCTTCAGGAGGAAAAGGTGGTTTAGGGAATGTTAGATTTAAAAGTTCAACTAATAGAGCTCCAAGAAAAAAAACTAATGGAAAAAATGGGGAAGAATTTTGGATTTGGCTTCAATTAAAAATAATAGCTGATGTAGGAATAATTGGTTTACCGAATGCAGGTAAATCTAGTTTATTAGCGGCTTTGACAAGAGCAAAACCAAAAATTGCTAATTATCCATTTACTACAATCAATCCAAATCTTGGGGTGACTTACTATAACAATAAAGAAGTTACATTAGCTGACATCCCTGGTCTTGTAGAAGGAGCCCATAAAGGGGTAGGTCTAGGCGATAAATTTCTAAGACATATAGAAAGGTGTAAAATGTTACTTCATTTAATTGATCTCACAGAGGAAAACCTTATAGAAAATTATGTTAAAATTCGTTCAGAACTAAAAAACTATGATTTATCACTTTCTAAGAAAAAAGAAATTATATTTTTTAACAAATCAGATCTTTTAAAAAAAAAAGATTTAAGTGAAAAAATATCAAAATTTAAAAATAAAATTAAGCATAAATACAAAATAATTTCTATATTTGAAAAGAATGATATACAAACTATTAAGAAGGTGCTTGTAGCTAATGTTAATAAATAATTCAAAAAAAATTATAATAAAACTAGGGTCAACAACTGTAATTGATAAAAAAGGTTATTTTAAAAAAAGTTGGGTAAATAGTTTAATAAAAGATATCAAAAGATATAAAAAAAAGAGAGACGTTGTGATAGTTTCATCTGGCGCTATAGCTCTTGGTCAAAGTTATTTAAAAATAAAAAAAAAGAAAATAAAACTTGAGATGAGTCAAGCTATTGCGTCTATTGGACAAATACGATTAGCAGAGGAATTTCAAAAGGTATTTAAAAAAAATAATTTTAAGATTGGGCAAATTCTAATCTCTCCTGACGATACAGAGCAAAGAAGAAGAGCACTAAATGTCAAAAGAACATTCGATAATTTATTTAGATTAGGTGCAATACCAATTGTCAACGAAAATGATACGACTGCTACATCAGAAATAAAATATGGGGATAATGATAGACTAGCTGCAAGAGTAGCTCAAATTATAGGGGCAGATACTTTGATAATTTTTTCAGATGTAGATGGATTATACGATCAGGGTAATAAAAAAAAATTAATTAAAGAAGTTAGAAAAATAGATGAAAGTATTTATAATTTAGCTGATACAAAAATAAATAGTTATGGTTCCGGAGGTATGATTACAAAATTGGATGCTGCAAATATTTGTATGAATGCCGGTTGTCATATGTTTATTGGAAATGGAAATAAAAATAATCCAATAAGGAATATGATTCAAAATAAAATATTTACAAAATTTATCCCAAAAATATCTACATTAGATGCAAGAAAAAAATGGATAGTGAGCTCTCTTAGTTCGAATGGTACAATATATATAGATAAAGGTGCTGCTAATGCTCTTAAAAATGGTAAAAGTTTATTAGCAGCTGGTATTAAAAGAATTAGCGGTAAATTTAATAAAGGAGAGAATATAATTGTTAACGATGAGGATAATAATAAATTAGCGAGGGGCCTCGCATCTTTTTCCTCAAAAGAGATTGAAAAAATTAAAGGCAGGCATAGTAATGAGATAGAAAAAATTCTCGGTTATCCAAGCAAAACAGAAGTTATTCATAAAGACGATATGGTTAAATTATAGTATGAAAAATATTTTATTAATCGGAAAAAAATCAAAAAAAGCTTACGAAAATTTAAAGAAGATAAATCATAAAAAAATAAATAAAACATTAGATGACTATATTAAATTGATTTTATCAAATAAAAATAAAATTATTAAAGAAAATATCAAAGACGTTAAAAATTTGAAAAGAAAAAATATTTTAGATAGGCTGGTACTTGATGAAAAAAAAATAGCTAGTATTGTTAAATCAATCAATGCAATTAAAAAATTTCCAAACCCTGTAGGAAAAGTTTTAGAAACTTGGGTGGGGAAAAATAAATTAAGAATAAAAAGAGTTACTACTCCAATAGGAATTATTGGAATAATATATGAAAGTAGGCCAAATGTAACAGCCGATGTTGCTGCTTTATGTCTTAAGTCGTATAATTGTGCAATATTGCGTGGAGGAAGTGAAGCTTATCACTCTAATAAGATACTCTCTGAATTGTTTAGAAAGTCTCTAAAAAAAAATAAAATTGATCAAAATTGTTTACAATTTATAAAAAATAAAAATAGAAAAGTTGTAGATTTCTTGTTATCTAAAATGAGCAATTATATCGATGTTATTGTTCCTAGAGGCGGTAAAGGTTTGGTTGCTAAAGTGCAAAAATCATCGAATGTGCATGTAATAGGTCATCTTGAAGGTCTTTGCCATATCTATTTAGATAAAGAAAGTAACCTTAATAATGCAATAAAAATTATTGTTAATGCAAAAATGAGGAGGACTAGCATTTGTGGAGCATTAGAAACATTATTGATAAATGAAAAAATATTAAAAACAAATGGCATTCAAGTTATTAAAGCTTTAATTGAAAGTGGATGTGAAGTTATTGTTGATAAAAAAATAAATAAATTATTCAAAAATAATTTGAAATTAGCTAAAGAAAAAGATTGGAGAACTGAGTATCTAGACTCAAAAATATCTATTAAAAGTGTTAAAAATGTTCAAGAAGCAGTCTTACATATACTAAGATATGGAACAATGCACACTGACTGTATAATTTCCAGCAATAAAAAAAATACAGAATATTTTTTAAAAAATGTGAATAGTGCTATAGCAATGCACAATGTTTCAACACAATTTGCTGATGGAGGAGAATTTGGTTTTGGAGGAGAAATAGGTATTTCAACAAATAAACTTCCTCCTCGAGGGCCAGTAGGATTAAACCAACTTACTTCTTATAAATATATTGTTCTTGGTAAAAATATTGTTAGAAAATGAATATGAATGTTGAATAATAATAAAAAAAAAATTGGTTTATTGGGAGGAAGTTTCGATCCTCCTCATAAAGGGCATATCTACATAAGTAAAAAAAGTTTAAAACTTTTGAGATTAAATAAAATTATTTGGGCAATTACAGAACAAAATCCCTTAAAAAAGAAACCACTATTATCATTGTCTCAAAGAAAAAAACTATGTCTTAAATTAATAAAAAATAATAAAAAGATACAACTCAAATATTTAGAAGATAAAATTAAGTCTAAAACTTCAATAGCCCTAATCAAATATTTAAAAAAATTTCATAATTATAATATTTTTTTTATTGTTGGTTCAGATAAAATTTTGGAGTTACATAAGTGGAAAAATTATAAACAAATACTTAAAATCACTAATTTAGTTGTTTTTTCTAGAAAAGGATTTGATACAAAAGCTAAAAAATCTGCTATAATGAAAAAATTAAACAATAAAAATATAACTTTTTTTAAAAAATTGAGGATAAACGTATCTTCAACGCGGTTGAGAAATAAAATTATTAATGGAAGTAAAAGAAATTAAAGAAGTAATACAAAAAATTTTAAGTAAAAATAAAGCAGACGATATTGTTGTAATAAACCTTAAAAATAAATCAAATATTGCAGACTATATGATAATTGCATCTGGTACATCCTCGAGACATTTACAATCTTTGTCAGAAAAAATTCTTGAAGAACTTAAAAAAACAGGCGTTGAAGATTGTAAAATTGAGGGGTATGAAAGTAATGATTGGAAACTTGTTGATGCCATAGATATTATAGTTCACTTGTTTCACCCTGAAAAAAGAAGCTTTTACGATCTTGAAAACATGTGGTCGGAATACTTACCAAAGGAAAAAGCTTTAATATGAAAAAGTCTTTTTTAAGTATAGTTTGTTTTTTATTTATAGTATTTTTTAATGGAAATCTTTATTCAAACACATCAGATAAACTATATGAAAAAATAGATTTGTTTGGTGAAGTTTTAGAAAAAATAAAACAAGAATATGTAGATGAAGTAGATCAAGCAGATGTGATGGACTCTGCGATTAACGGTATTTTACAATCTCTTGACCCTTATTCAGCATATATGTCACCAGATCTTTTTAAAAGCATGCAAACAGAGTCTAAAGGTGAATTTGGAGGGCTTGGCATAGAAATTGGCATGGAAGCTGGAGTAGTTAAAGTTATAGCTCCAATTTCAGATACGCCTGCAGAGAAAGCCGGTATTAAAGCTGGTGACTATATCGTTAGAATAAATGATATTCAGGTTCAAGGCAAAAGTTTGATGGAAGCTGTCAAATTAATGAGAGGTCCTGTGGGTTCTAGCATAGATCTGATAATAAGACGTAAAGGTATAAAAAAGCCTTTAAGTTTTAAAATACAAAGAAAAATAATTCAGGTTAAATCAGTAAAAGCAAAAATATTAGGGTTAAAAAATAATATTGGTTATGTAAAATTAAATTCTTTCAATGAAAATAGTGATAAGCAATTTGTAAAAGAGATAAAAAATTATGAAAAAACAAAAAGTTTAATTGGTTACATAATTGATTTAAGGAACAATCCTGGTGGCTTATTAACTCAAGCAATAAGTATAACAGATTTCTTTCTTGAAGATGGTGAAATAGTGTCAACTAAAGGAAGAAAAACAAGTGAAACTAGAAAATTTTTTGCTAGAAAAGGTGATGGAATAAAAGGTAAGCCTGTGATTGTTTTAATCAACAATGGCTCTGCTTCTGCTTCAGAAATATTCGCTGGAGCGCTGAAAGATCATAAAAGAGCAATAATACTCGGTGAAAATTCTTATGGCAAAGGCTCCGTTCAATCGGTCATTCCACTTAAAAATGGAGGAGGCATAAGGCTAACTATTTCAAAATATTATCTACCTTCAGGCAAGTCAATTTCAGATGTCGGTGTGTCTCCAGATATTATCATAAAGGAAGGTGAAAAATTCCAACTAGAATCAGATAATGATAATCAGCTAAATTATGCAATCAAACTTTTTCAATCATAAAATATGATAAGTCAATTGCCTATGAGACAAGGTGTGGGTATAATTTTACTTAATCAAAATAATCAGGTCTTTGTCGGCAAAAGAAAAGATAACCCGATAGACAAGTGGCAGATGCCTCAAGGAGGAATAGATTTTAATGAAACACCTTTAAAAGCTATGAGAAGAGAACTTGCAGAAGAAACAAGTATAACTAAAATTGAAATTTTAAAAGAAATTGAGAATTGGTTAGAATATGAATTACCGCCCAATCTACTAGGAAAAATTTGGAAAGGTAGATATAGGGGTCAGAAGCAAAAATGGTTTATTGCAAAGTTTACTGGCGAAGACAATGAGATTAATTTAAATACAAAATATCCTGAATTTATAGAATGGAAGTGGATAAATTATAATTTATTACCCGAAGTTATAGTCGATTTTAAACGAGAAGTTTATAAAAAGTTAAAAATAGAGATTAAAAATTTTGTCAGTTGAGCTGTCTTAAAGTTTCAATTTTATAGTTAAGAATATATTTTTGTTTATCTGAAATCTTATTTTTTAAAATTTTTTCTTCCGTATCTTTTATCATGCTTTCAATATTTTGGTTTTTTATGTCCTTTAGGCTCTGCGCAGAAGCAGATAAAATAAGAAGATTGTTATTTGAAAATTCTACTGTACCATCTTCAACATAAAATTTTTTTTTATTTTCAAGCTCTATTAGCCCAGGTCTTAAAAATGTTATCAAAGGTATATGATCTTTCAAAATTGTTATTTGTCCCTCAAAACATGGGAGTACTGCCTCCTCTACTTGTGCAGAGTAAATACTTTTATCAGGACTGATGATTTCAATATTAAATTCTTGTGACATCTAGATTTAAGAGTCTTTTTCTAGTTTCTCCCCTTTTTCTATAGCTTCTTCTATTGAGCCAACCATATAAAAAGCTGCTTCTGGTAAATGGTCGTATTCACCTTTGCAGATGGAGTCAAAACCTTTTATTGTAGACTCAAGATCAACTAGTTTTCCAGGTGACCCGGTGAATACCTCTGCTACAAAGAATGGTTGAGATAAAAATCTTTGAATTTTTCTTGCACGAGCTACCGTTAACTTATCCTCTTCGGAAAGCTCATCCATACCTAAGATTGCTATAATATCTTGCAAAGATTTATATGCTTGCAAAATCCTTTGTACCTCTCTTGCTACTCGGTAATGTTCTTCTCCTACTACCCTGGGGTCTAATATCCTAGAAGTTGAGTCTAGAGGATCTACTGCAGGATAAATTCCAAGTTCTGCTATTTGCCGAGATAATACTGTTGTGGCGTCTAAGTGAGAAAAAGAAGTGGCTGGAGCTGGATCAGTAAGATCATCAGCAGGAACATATATTGCTTGAACTGATGTGATTGATCCTTTTCCTGTCGAAGTTATTCTTTCTTGTAAATTTCCCATATCAGTAGCTAAAGTTGGTTGATAACCTACTGCAGAGGGAATTCTACCTAATAATGCAGAAACTTCTGATCCTGCTTGAGTAAATCTAAATATATTATCTACAAAGAATAATACATCTTGGCCCTCTTGATCTCTAAAGTATTCTGCAACAGTTAAACCTGTTAGTGCTACTCTTGCTCTTGCCCCTGGTGGTTCATTCATTTGACCATAAACTAAAGCTGCTTTCGATCCTTTACCATCTTTTTTTATTACTCCTGACTCAATCATTTCGTGATATAAATCGTTACCTTCTCTAGTCCTCTCTCCAACTCCAGCGAACACTGAAAATCCACCGTGAGCTTTTGCAATGTTGTTAATTAATTCCATTATTGTTACTGTTTTTCCTACTCCAGCACCTCCAAATAAACCAATTTTTCCTCCTTTGGCGTATGGTGCTAATAAATCAATTACCTTTATTCCAGTAACCAAAATTTCTGTTTCTGTAGATTGATCTGTAAACTTTGGTGATGGTCTATGTATAGGCCATTTTTCTTTTGTCTTTACATCTCCTTTTTCATCTATGGGTTGACCTATAACGTTTATAATTCTTCCTAATGTTTCAGGTCCAACCGGCACACTTATTGGAGCATTTGTATTTAAAACCTTATCACCTCTTTTGAGGCCCTCAGTTGAGTCCATAGCTATAGTTCTCACACTATTTTCTCCTAGATGTTGAGCAACTTCTAGAATAAGCTTGTTACCGCCATTATTAGCTTCTAATGCAGTATAAATTTCTGGTAAATCTTTTTCAAATTTTACATCAACTACTGCACCAATAAGTTGAGTAATAATTCCTTCATTATTTATCATAAACTCTCCGCTCCAGAAATAATTTCGATAAGTTCTTTAGTAATAGATGCTTGTCTGCTTCTATTGTAATTTATTGTTAATTTATCTACTAGATCTCCTGCATTTCTAGTAGCATTGTCCATTGCAGTCATCCTTGATCCTTGTTCACTTGCTGCATTTTCCAGAAAAGCTTTGAAAATTTGAGTTGAAACATTTTTTGGAAGTAAATCCTCTAATATTTCATCTTCATCAGGTTCAAATTCATAAAAGGAAGTTTCATTTTTAACTTTTTCACCATTATTTATTAATGCTGGGATTATTTGTTGAGCTTGCGGTATTTGAGTTATTACATTTTTAAAATTATTAAAAAATATAAAACATTTATCAAATTGCTCGACTTCGTATAATTCAATAATTTTATTTCCTACTTCGTTCGCCTCTTTAAATGAAATTTGTTTTTTTTCTTTGAAACTTTTTTTATCAATTATATATTTTCCAAATTCTGTCTTAATTTGGTCGTGTCCTTTGCTACCAACAGTGATGATTTTTAAATCTTTTCCTTCTTTTAATATTTTTTTGAAATGTTTTTTAGCTAATTTACAGATGTTCGCATTGAAACCACCACACAAGCCCCTATCTGCAGTTATAACTACGCATAAATAAACTTGGTCTTTACCGTTGCCAACTAAAAGTTTAGGAGCATTAGTTACATCTGATATTGATTTTGTTAAATTCAAAATAATGTTATGTAATTTTTGGCTGTATGGTCTGCCTTTTTCAGCATTTTCTTGAGCTTTTTTAAGTTTAGCTGCAGCAACCATTTTCATTGCCTTTGTAATTTTTTGAGTAGACTTAACACTTTTGATCCTCTTTTTTAAATCATCAAGACTAGGCATTAATTATTTTCCTTTTTTAGACTTGTAATAACTTCAATTAATTTATTTTTAGTATCTTCCTCAAGTTTTCCAGAAGAATTTATATCTTCTAGTATTTCAGGGGTATCATTTTTAACTTTATCTAAGAGATTTGCCTCAAATTGTTTAATTTCGTTTAATTCAATATCATCAAGGTAACCGCTGACACCAGTAAAAATTGAAACAACTTGTTCTGCAACTGTTAAAGGGGAGTATTGATTTTGTTTAAGTAACTCAGTGAGTTTTGATCCTCTATTTAAAAGTTTTTGAGTTGAAACGTCTAAATCAGATCCAAATTGAGCAAATGCTGCCATTTCACGGTATTGGGCCAATTCAAGTTTAATAGAACCAGCTACCTTTTTCATAGCCTTAGTTTGAGCAGCTGAGCCTACTCTTGAAACAGATAAACCTACATTTACTGCAGGTCTTATTCCTTGATTAAATAATTCAGTTTCTAAAAATATTTGACCATCTGTAATTGAAATTACATTTGTAGGGATGTACGCCGAGACATCGCCAGCTTGAGTTTCTATGATTGGTAAAGCTGTTAAGGAGCCTCCTCCCAACTTATCATTTAATTTCGCTGCTCTTTCTAAAAGTCTGCTATGTAGATAAAATACGTCTCCCGGGTAAGCTTCTCTACCTGGTGGTCTTCTTAACAGCAATGACATTTGACGATAAGCAACGGCTTGTTTTGAAAGATCGTCATAAATTATTAATGCGTGCATTCCATTATCTCTGAAATATTCCCCAATAGTACATCCAGTGTAAGGAGCCAAAAATTGTAACGGTGCGGAGTCTGAGGCTGTAGCTGACACAACGGTAGTATATTTCATAGCGCCCGCATCTTCTAGAGTTTTTACAATCTGAGCTACCGTTGATCTCTTTTGCCCTATAGCTACATAAACGCAATAGAGTTTTTTCTTCTCATCATTAGATTCGTTTACAGCTTTTTGGTTAATTATAGTATCTACTGCGACTGCAGTTTTTCCTGTTTGTCTATCTCCTATAATAAGTTCTCTTTGACCTCTTCCAATAGGAATTAAGCTATCTATTGCTTTTAGTCCAGTTTGCATTGGTTCATTAACAGATTGACGAGGAATTATTCCTGGAGCTTTAACTTCAACTCTTTTTCTTAGAACTTTAGAAGATAAATTTCCTTTGCCATCAATAGGAACGCCTAATCCATCAACTACTCTTCCAAGTAATTCTTTTCCAACGGGCACATCTACAATTGAATTTGTACGCTTTACAGTGTCGCCTTCTTTTATCCTTCTATCGTCACCAAATATAACAATACCAACATTATCGCTTTCTAAATTAAGAGCCATTCCTTTCGAGCCATCATTAAATTCTACCATCTCACCTGCTTGAACGTTGTCAAGACCGTATACTCTAGCTATTCCATCTCCAACGGTTAAAACTTTGCCAACTTCAGAGACTTCAGTTTTTTCACCAAAATTTTTTATTTGTTCTTTTAGTAATCTTGTAATTTCCGAGGGATTAATTTCCATTTTAATTCTCTATCATTGATTGTTTAATTCTTTTAAGTTTATTGCTCACTGAAGTGTCAATTAATAAGCTGCCCAGTTGAATTTTTAATCCACTTATTAAGCTTTTATCTACTTTATAATTAAATTCAATGTTTGCTTTAATAGCTTTTGAAATTTCATCATTTATTTTATTTTTCTCTTCTTGAGAAAGATTTTTAGAAGAAATAAGTATTGCTTCTATATTTCCTTTATTTTTAGAGCTTAGTTTAATAAATTTTTCCAATATTTTGTCTAAAAAATAAATTCTCCTTTTTTCAATAACAAATGATAGAAAATTTTTAAGTATTTTATTAAAATTCATTAACTTGGATATCTCGGTAAAAACTTTTTTTTGAACATCTGTCTGATAAGTTGGGTTTTTCAAAAAATTGATAAATTCTGGGTTCTTTTTGCAAACTTCAAAAAGAAATAAAATATTTTTTTCAATATTTTGTATCTCTGAACCTTCTTTGCTTAGCTCAAATAAAGCCAAAGCGTATCGCCCAGAGGTCTCGTTCGAGAATGTTTTTGTTCCGCTCAATTTCAATCCTGTTTAAGAATTACTTAAGAAATAAATGGTCCTAGCACAGCTAATTAGACCCTTCAAGGTGATATATTAAATTATGTAAAATTTATTGGATCCACATCAACTGTGAGTTTAATTTTGCTTGATATTTTAAGGTTTTCTAAAACTCTTGATAATTGTTTTTGGCACATATATCTGCTCTCGGAACGTACCAGTAATCTAGTCCTATATTTTTTTTTTCTTTTAAAAATAGGGGAGTCTACTGGACCAAGAATTTGAAGATTATTTAATTTTTCTATTTTTTTCTTAATTTCTATAGCCCCTTGGTAACTATTTTCTTTTGAAGCCGAAGATATAATTAAGGAAATTAGCCTGGAATATGGTGGAAGATTATTTTCTTTTCTTATCATCAGTTCATTTGCAAGAAATTTTTCAGGGTTATTTTCTAAAATATCTTTTAAAACTTGATGATCTGGATTTATTGTTTGATAGATTATAATAGAGTCTTTGGAGAATCTTCCCGCTCTACCACTCAATTGATTATATAGTTGGATATTTTTCTCTGTTGCTCTTAAATCGTAACCTTTTCCACTAAAGTCAGCATCAACTACCACAATACAATTTAGCTTGGGAAAGTTAAAACCTTTAGAAATCATTTGAGTACCAACTAATATATCTATTTTTTTTTCACTAGCTTGATTAATTAAACTTTCAGAATATTTTTTTTTTATTAAATAATCACTAGAAAATATTTTAATATTTTTTTCTGGAAATATTTTTTGTAATTCTTCAAATACTTTTTCTACTCCAGGTCCATACATAGAAAAATCGCATAGTGTGTTTATATTTTTACAGTTCTTTTTTGTATTGTTTTTATATCCACAATGATGGCAAATAATTTTATTAGACAATTTATGATATGTTAAGTAAATTGAACAATTAGGACAGACTTGTCTAACACCGCAATTTTTACAAATAAGAAATGGAGAATATCCTCTTCTATTTAAAAAAAAAAGTATTTGATTTTCTTGTTTTAAATATTCTCTTACAACTTCTATAGTTTCTGTAGAAATAGAATTTTTATTTAACTTTTTGATATTTAAATTAACTACTTTGGTTTTTGGCAATGGAAAGTTTTCGTATCTTTTCTTTAACTTTGTAACATTATATTTTTTATTTTGTATATTATTGTATGTTTCTACAGAAGGAACAGAAGTTACTAAATGAATAGGAATATTCTCAATTGATGCTCTTGAAATTGCCATATCCCTTGCGTTATATATAACGCTTTCTTCTTGTTTATAAGAAGAATCATGTTCTTCATCTACAACTATTAATCCTAAATTTTTAAATGGCAAAAATAAAGATGATCTTGCACCTAAAACTATTTTAGTTTTATTTTCAGCTACAGAGTGCCAAATATTTTTTTTTTTATTTAAGCTTATCTTTGAGTGCCAAATTGCAGGTTCATAGCCAAAAAATAATTTAAACCGATTTTGAAATTGAGTTGTTAAAAATATTTCTGGAATTAATATTAAAGCTTGTTTATTTTCTTTTATTAATTTTTTTATTCTCTCAAAGTATACTAAAGTTTTACCTGATCCTGTAATGCCTATCAACACAGAAACATTAAATTTATCTCCGGTGCTTTTAAGTTTTTTTAATGCAATTTTTTGTTCAAAATTTAAATGATATTGTATTGGCTTATGTTTATTATCTACTAAAAGTTTTTTATTTATTTTTTCAAAGTTTTTAAGGTTACCTAGACACATTTTTAGAATCATGCCTTTCGGAACCAAATTATAAATAGAAAACCAGTTAATAAATTTGATCAGCTTCATATTCAACTTAACATTTGTAATTTTTTTTTCGACTGGTTTAAGTTTTATTTTTTTTCCAGTTTTTATGATTTTATCCCATACAACACCTATTTCTTTACTTTTACCAAATGGAACAATTACTAAATCACCTTGGTTAAGTTTTTTTATTTTTTTAGGATTGTATGTATAGGTAAATGGATAATTAAAAATCTTCGGTAATAAAATAGGCACTTCCATAAACAAATTTTATAAAGTCATTTACCAATTAAAAATGAATTGGTCTTTTATCTACTGCTAATGCAGCTTCTTTTATGGCCTCTGTATGTGTTGGGTGCGCATGGCATGTTCTAGCTATATCTTCGGAGCTAGCTCCAAATTCCATTGCTAAGGCCATTTCTGCGATCATATCACCGCTATGAGGTCCTATAATATGAACACCTAAAACGCGATCTGATTTACTGTCTGCCAATATTTTTACAAAGCCTTCTGTTTCATTATTTACTTTAGCTCTTGAATTGGCCATAAAAGGAAATTTCCCGACTTTATATACTATCCCATCTTTTTTAAGTTGTTCCTCTGATCTACCTACATAAGCAACTTCAGGAGAAGTATAAATTACTCCAGGAATGACGTCATAATTTACATGACCAGATTGCCCAACAAGTAGCTCTGCCACAGCAATACCTTCTTCCTCAGCTTTATGTGCTAGCATTGGACCGTCTATAACATCTCCAATGGCGTATATATTTTTTATATCAGTTTGAAATTTTTTATTTACTTTTATTCTACCTTTGTCATCTTTTTTAACACCGACTTTGCTCAAATTAAGACCTTCTGTATAAGGTTTTCTACCAACGGCTATAAGCGCCTTATCAGCTAATATATCATTTTTAACAGATGTTTCATTTTTTTGATACTCAATTTTTACTCCAGATTTTAAATTTTCTAACGATAGAACTTTAGAATTAAGCTGAAATTTAATTCCTTGTTTTACTAATATTTTTTGAAATTCGTTTGATATTTCTCTATCCATTCCTGGAGTAATAAATGGCAAGTTTTCAATAACTGTAACTTCAGATCCTAATCTTTTCCATACTGAACCCATTTCTAATCCAATGTACCCGCCTCCTATTACTACTAAAGATTTAGGCACAGAATTAAGAGATAGGGCCGCTGTGGATGAAATAATATTTTTTTCGTCAATTTCTATACCCGGAAGGGAAGCTGGGGCAGATCCAGTAGCAATAACAATATTTTTTGTTTCGTATGATGTTTTTTTACCTTGATCGTAGACAACTACACTTGTGGGTGAAAATATTACTCCTTTGCCTCTTAAATAAGTAACTTTATTTTTTTTAAATAAAAACTCAATACCTTTTGTTAAGATTTGTACTGATTTGTCTTTATTTTTCATCATTTTTTCCATATTTAATTTTACGTCGGACACTTCTATACCTTGTTCAAAATAATTTTTTTTTACTTTATGAAAATTTTCTGAGAGATTTAATAAACTTTTAGAAGGAATACAGCCTACATTTAGACATGTTCCCCCAAGAGTTCCTCGGCTCTCTACACAGGCAGTCTTTAAGCCTAACTGTGCTGCTCGAATAGCACAAACGTATCCACCGGGACCTCCTCCTATTATAATTAGATCAAATTTATCAGTCATTACTTAAAGATTCAAAAATAGTCTTTTAGGTTGCTCTAATGAGTCCTTAACTATTTTTAAAAATGAAACAGCTTCCTTTCCATCTATAATTCTATGATCATATGACAGTGCTAAATACATTATTGGTCTTATTTTAATTTCTTTATTTTCAACTATGGGTCTCTCAATTATATTATGCATTCCTAGAACTGCTGATTGAGGAGGATTTAGAATAGGTGTGGAAAGCATTGATCCATAAATTCCTCCATTTGTTATAGTGAAGGTTCCGCCCTGAAGATCCTCAATAGTAATCTTTCCATCTCTAGCTTTTTGACCAAGTTCTCCTATATTTTTTTCTATATCTGCGAATGACATTTCGTCTGAATTTTTTAAAACAGGGACTACTAAACCTTTATCGGTTCCCACTGCGATACTTATATTATAATAATTTTTATAAACTATTTCATCGCCTTGTATTTCTGCATTTATAGCCGGATAGTTTTTTAATCCTATTATACACGCTTTAACAAAAAAGGACATGAATCCCAATTTTACCGAATATTTTTTTTGGAAATCCTCTTTATAGTCATTTCTCATTTTAATTACTTCATTCATATCAACTTCATTAAATGTTGTAAGCATAGCAGCATTCTCTTGGGCTTCTTTAAGTCTTTTTGCAATTGTGAGCCTTAGTCTTGTCATTTTTATTCTCTCTTCAGGTCCATGGGCTTTTTTTCTTTCTGAAGGAGAAGGTTTGATCCCCATTAAACTCATAACATCTTCTTTTAAAATTAAACCATTTTTTCCACTTCCTTTTATATCTTCAACATTAATTTTACTTTCACTTGCAAGTTTTCTTGCTGAAGGAGATACTCGCAATTCTTTCTTTGGTAAATTATCACTTTTTTCTTCTTGAGCTTCATTGTGAACTGTATTTAATATGAGAGGTTCCTCATCAAAAACTTTATGATCTGTTTCTTCAGCTAAGACTAATGGGGCAACTGGTTTTTGATCCTCTTTTTTTATTTTTTTAGGTGCACTAATATCTTTTTTAATTTCATTTTTTTCTAATTTTGGTGGAGAATATTTTTTTTCATTAAAATTATTTTCTATATTAATTTTATTATTTTTTGTTTTTGAAATAGATCCTAGCAGAGCCCCTACGTTTACTGTCTCACCTTCTTTTGCTGATATATTATCCAGTATACCGTTAGAAGGAGAAGGAACTTCAACATTTACCTTATCAGTTTCTAGTTCAACCAATGGTTCGTCAGAGGACACTTTATCCCCTTTATTTTTTAGCCATTTTGCTACTGTTGCCTCAGTAACTGATTCTCCGAGAGTAGGTACAACGATTTTTTCTGACATTAATTTGGTTTCCCAACTACCTTTTCTAATATTTTTTTTTGTTCTGCAAGGTGTTTATTATAGTTTCCTGTTGCAGTTGTGGATGAGGCATTTCTTCCATTATATTTAACTTTTTTATTTTTAAACTCAATAATTTCAAGCGTTCTATCAATATAATTTCTCACTGTATTCCAAGCGCCCATATTTTTTGGCTCTTCTTGACACCAGATAAAGTTAGCATTTTGATATCTTTTCAATATTTTAGCTAGAGTTTTAGCTGGAAATGGATATAGCTGCTCAATTCTGATAAAAACAACTTTGTCGTTTTTTGACTTTTCTCTAGCTTCTAACAAGTCAAAATAAATTTTCCCAGAACAGATTACAACTTTTTCTATTTTTTTATCTTTTTTTAATTCTATTATTTTAGAATTTTTTATATAAGAATGATCTTCAAGAACACGGTGGAAACTATTTTTTTTTGAAAAATCTTCAATTAACGACGTGCATTTTTTATTTCTTAAAAGGGACTTAGGTGTCATTACAATTAAAGGTTTTCTAAAAGCTCTATGCATCTGTCTTCTTAAAGCGTGAAAATAATTTGCTGGTGTGGTACAATTTACTACTTGTATATTTTCACCAGCACACATTTGTAAAAATCTTTCCAGCCGTGCCGATGAATGTTCTGGTCCTTGGCCCTCATATCCGTGTGGTAATAATAAAACCAACCCACTTGCTCGTCCCCACTTTGACTCGCCTGATGTAATAAATTGATCAATTATAACTTGAGCACCATTTGCAAAATCACCAAATTGGGCTTCCCATAAAACCAATGTTTCAGGTTCTGACAAAGAATATCCAAATTCAAATCCTAAAACTGCTAATTCTGATAAAAGAGAGTCAATTATTTCAAATCTTTTTTGATCTTTGTCTAAATTATTCAGAGGTATATACCTTTCGTGACTATCTTGATTTCTTAAAACTGAATGTCTCTGACTAAAAGTACCTCTACCAGAATCCTGGCCCGATAAACGCACTGAAAAACCGTCTATTAGAAGAGTTCCAAAAGCTAATTGTTCTGCAGTAGACCAATCGATTGGATTATTTTCACTAAACATTTTTCGTCTTTGTTCAAAAATTTTTTTTAAGGTTTTATGAACACTAAAATTAATTGGTATTTCAGATATTTTTTTTCCAATTTTAATTATAACTTTTTTGTCGACTCCACTTGCGCCTCTTTTATCCTTTCCTAGTCCAGGCTTAAATCTTGACCAAACACCATCGAACCACTTAAGTTCAGATTTATAATTTTTTGAAGAGACAAATTCATTTTCTAAGAATTTTTTAAACTCAGCTTTCTTTTGTTGAATTTGGTTATCGTCCAAAAGTCCATCAGATGAAATTTTTTTACTATAAATGCTTAACGTTGTAGGATGTGCTCTAATTTTTTTGTACATTATAGGTTGAGTAAAAGAGGGTTCATCGCCTTCATTATGTCCAAAACGTCTGTAACAAACCATGTCGATCACTACATCTCTATTAAATTTTTGTCTATACTCAGTTGCTATTTTAGCACAATGAACGACCGCCTCGGGGTCATCACCATTTACATGAAAAATAGGTGCTTGAGAAAGTTTAGCAACATCTGATGGGTAAGGAGAAGATCTTGCAAACCTGGGTGCTGTAGTAAATCCTATTTGATTATTTACTATAACGTGAATTGTTCCTCCAATATTATGACCAGGTAAACCAGACATCGCAAAACACTCAGCAACTACTCCTTGACCAGCAAAGGCTGCGTCACCGTGAATTAAAACAGGAACTACTGACTTTCTACTAGGATCATTATGAAAAAACTGTTTCGCTCTTACTTGACCTAATACAACAGGATTTACGGCCTCCAAGTGAGAAGGATTATCAGTCAAGCTTATATGAACGATATTTCCATCGAATTCTCTGTTGGAAGACGCGCCTAAGTGATATTTTACATCTCCCTCAAAGTCTTCTTTTGCCGATATACCTTTTCCAAAAAATTCACTGAATATCGCTTGATAGGGTTTTCCCATTACATTAGCTAATACATTTAACCTTCCTCTATGAGGCATACCAATTTTAATTTCTTTTACTCCTAAGTTTCCACCTCTTTTAATAATTTGTTCTAAGGCAGGTATTAATGACTCTCCACCATCTAAACCAAACCTTTTCGTTCCCACAAATTTTACTTGCAGATATTTTTCAAATCCTTCTGCGGCGATTATCTTATTTAAAATTGCTTTTTTCCCATTTTCAGTAAAATTTACATTTTTCTCAGGCCCCTCGATTCTATTCCTTATCCAAGTTTTTTCATCTGGATCACTCATATGCATAAATTCATAACCTATAGTCGAACAATAAGTCTGTTTTAAAATTCTTAGAATTTCATTTAAATTTCCGTATTGAAGACCTAAAACACCATCAAGAAATATTTTCCTATCATAATCTTTTTCATTAAAGCCATAAGACTCAGGTTTTAATTCTAGATGCTCATCTTGTTTTTGTAAATTTAATGGATCTAAATTTGCTATTAAATGACCTCTAATTCGATAAGCCCTAATTAGCATAATCGCTCTAACAGAGTCTTTTGATGCCTGTTTTATGGAACTTGTCTCAATATTTTCATCGTTCAATTTAGGTGGATCTTTTTTAATTTCTATTACTTTCGTTTTTTTTGGACTCCAGCTTGGGCCTTTTATATTTTGAATTATATTTTGAGAGTCTTCTTTCAGACCATCAAAAAAATCAGTCCAATCTTTGGATAAAAGTTTTGGATTTTGAAGATATAAAGAATAATATTCCTCAATATAATCACTATTGATTCCTGTCAAAAATGATGTTTTTTTATATGTTTGATTGTTCTTATCAACTGACATTGAAGAGTTATAATATCACAAATTTTATAAAATCAAGACTTTAGTTTTTCAAATAAAGTCTTACCAATGTCTGCTGGGGATTTAGAAATGGTTATTCCTGCTGATTTCATCATCTCTATTTTATCATCAGCTCCACCCTTGCCGCCTGCTATAATTGCTCCGGCATGTCCCATTCGTCTTCCTGGGGGTGCTGTCAACCCAGCTACAAATCCGACCATTGGCTTTTTTATTTTTGATCTTTTTATAAATTCTGAAGCCTCTTCTTCGGCTGAACCGCCTATTTCTCCTATCATGACAATTGAATTGGTCTTATCATCTTGTAAAAATAACTCTATACAATCTATGAAATTAGTTCCATTTATGGGATCTCCACCTATACCTATGCAAGTAGATTGCCCTAAATTATTTGCTGAAGTTTGAGCAACAGCTTCATAGGTCAAAGTTCCTGATCTTGAAACAATACCTACGGTTCCTTTTTTATGTATGTTACCGGGCATAATCCCAATTTTGCACTCCTCTGGTGTAATTATGCCTGGACAATTTGGTCCTATTAACCTGCTTTTACTTTTTTTTAATAACTGCTTTACATTTATCATATCAATTATTGGTATACCTTCAGTGATGCAGACTATTAACTCAATGCCAGAGTTTATAGCTTCTTTAATTGCAGATGCTGCGAATTGGGGGGGGACGTAAATCATAGTCGCTGTAGCATTAGTCTTTTTTTTCGCTTCTTCTACTGTGTTAAAAACTGGAAGACCAAGATGTTGTTGCCCTCCTTTTTTGGGAGTTACGCCTCCTACTAATTGAGTGCCGTATTTTAAGGCTTGTTCAGAATGGAAAGTCCCATGTGAACCAGTAAATCCTTGACAAATAACTTTTGTATTTTTATTTACTAAAATTGACATTTATTTAATTGCTTCAACAATTTTTTTTGCTGCATCATTTAGATCAGAGGCTGATAAAATTTTTAAATTCGAATTATCTAATATCTTTTTACCTTGCTCAAAATTTGTTCCAGCTAATCTGACTACTAAAGGAACGTTTAGTTTTGTTTCTTTTGCAGCTTCTACGACCCCTTGGGCCAGCACATCACACCTCATTATACCTCCAAAAATATTTATTAAAATTCCCTTAACATTTTTATCTGAGAGTATGAGTTTAAATGCAGCTGAAACTTTTTCTTTTGACGCTCCTCCTCCTACATCTAAAAAATTTGCAGGTTCTTTTCCATATAATTTAATTATATCCATAGTTGCCATTGCCAAACCTGCACCGTTAACCATGCAACCAATACTTCCGTCAAGTTTAATGTAAGCTAAATCATAATTGCTAGCTTCTATTTCTTTAGGATCTTCTTCATTTAAATCTCTAAATTTTACAATTTCAGGTCTTCTGAAAAGAGCATTATCGTCAAAATTTATCTTAGCATCCAAACAAATTATTTTTTCTGACTTAGTAATG
>CACKXF010000014.1 GCA_902604065.1 uncultured Pelagibacteraceae bacterium
TTCAAATCTATATTTGGCATCAGTCTCAAGGCCTAAAAGTTTTGAAGTTTTTCTTATTGATGATGGGAGAAAATAAGCTGACTCTAATAAAATATTTTTAGTTTGGAATTCTGTTCCAGATCTTGTTCCACCTATTACACCCCCCAAACCTAGAACTCCACTTTTATCTGCTATAACACACATATCTTTTTGAAGAGTATATTTTTCATTATCGAGAGCCGTAAAACTTTCACCTTTTTTTGAGTTTCTAACAATAATTTCCTTATCAATCTTATCAGCATCGTAAGCGTGTAAAGGCCTGTTTAAGTCAAACATAACGTAATTAGTGATATCCACTACAGCTGAAATTGGTTTAAGACCTAAGGAAATAATTTTATCTTTCAACCATTTAGGGCTTTCTTGATTTTTTATATTATTGATTAAGCAGCTACCAAAAGCTAGGCATCCTTGATTTTTGTCTTTAGTTATTGAAATTTTGATACTCTGATTTTTTTTCTGATTAATCTTAATTTTTTTTAGCTCTAATAATTTTCCCACTCCTGCTGCTGCTAAATCTCGAGCTATTCCTCTTACTCCTAAACAATCAGGACGATTAGGAGTAATAGATAAATCAATTACTTTTTCACCAGAACTTTTAAAAAAACTTTTACCAATTTTATTAGACATGTTTTTAAGCTCTATAATTCCAGCACTTTCCTCAGATAAATTAAGTTCACTTTCAGAACAAAGCATGCCTCTTGACTCCACCCCTCTAATCTTAGCAATTTTTAATTTCATTTTAGATTTAGGTATTGTTGCCCCAGGTGGTGCATAAACTGTGATTAAACCTTCTCTTGCATTATCTGCACCACAGACAACTTTAACAACTGAAGATCCCCCAGTATTCACATCACAAAGCTTTAACTTATCTGCATTTGGATGCTTTTCAGTTTTTAATATTTTTGCAATTCTAAATTCTGACAAGCTACCTGTGCCTTCTTTGATGCCTTCAACTTCTAATCCAATTTTTGTTAATTTTTCTATAATTTCATTTATGCTAGCTTTTGTACTTAAATGATTTTTTAACCAAGATAATGTTAGAATCATCTGCTCAATCCTCTGTAATTAGTCGGAACATCTAATGGATCAAAACCAAAATGATTCAACCACCTGTAGTCAGTTTCAAAAAAAGCTCTTAAATCATTTATTCCATATTTAAGCATTGCGAGACGATCAATACCCATTCCAAAAGCAAAACCCTGAAATTTTTTAGGATCAACTTTAGTATTTTTTAAAACATTGGGGTGAACCATTCCGCAACCTAAAATCTCTAGCCATTTATCTCCCTCTCCAATAACAATTTTTCCGTTCTCAATTTTGTAACCAATATCTACCTCAGCAGACGGTTCTGTAAATGGAAAATGACTGGGTCTAAATCTCATTTTAATTTTTTTTATCTCGAAAAACTCTCTTATGAAGTAATTTAAACATCCTTTCAGATGACCCATTGTAATATTCTTATCTATGTGTAAACCCTCCAATTGATGAAACATTGGTGCGTGAGTTTGGTCGCTGTCGCATCTATACGTTCTTCCAGGTACAATGATCTTAAATGGTGGTTTGCCATTTAGCATAGTTCTTATTTGAACAGGAGAAGTATGGGTTCTTAGTAATGTTTTTTTATCTTTATCAAGATAAAAAGTATCATGCATATCTCTCGCTGGATGATCTTCAGGTGTATTTAAAGCAGTAAAATTATTATACTCAGACTCTACATCAGGGCCTTCAGCAACTGAAAAACCTACCTCAGAAAAAATCGAGGATATTTCGTCTATAACTTGAGAGACAGGATGAATTTTACCATGTTGAATAGATCTAATTGGTAAAGTTATATCTATTTTTTCGTCTTTAAGTTTTTGATTTATCTCAAGACTCTCAAAATCTTTAAATTTTTTTTCTATTTCAGATACTAGCTTATCTTTTATAGTATTTAATTCTTTGGCAAAATTTTTTCTTTCTTCAGGATTTAGCGAGCTCATTTTTTTGAATTGAAGAGAAATAGATCCATTTTTTCCGAAAAATTCAGATTTTAAATTTTGTAGATCATCCTTATCTTTTACAGAGGAAAATTTAATTTTAAAACTGTTTAAGATGTTATTCAGATCACTCATAAATTTTGATTCTTTTATAATTTATAAGATAAATCAAAGACCTTAATTAGTTAAGGGATGATTGAACTTTTTTTACTATTGTTTTGAATACTTCTGGGTTGTTATAAGCTAATTCTGCCAGTACTTTTCTATCTAATTTGATTTTTGACTTAGCTAAACCGTTAATAAATCTTGAATAAGTCATTCCTTCACTTCTAACCCCGGCATTAATTCTTTGAATCCATAAGGATCTAAAATCTCTTTTTTTAGCTTTTCTATCTCTGTAGGCATATTGCATTGCTTTTTCCATAGCTTGTCTTGCTACACGGATTGTATTTTTTCTTCTACCGTATTGACCCTTTACAGCTTTAAAAACTTTTTTATGTTTTGATTTGCTTACAACACCTCTTTTTGTTCTTGCCATATTATCCTCTTAAATTATAAGGCATGTAAGACTTAACTATTTTAGAGTCTTGTTTTGACATAATCGTAGTGCCTCTTTGTTTTCTAATTTGATTGTTAGTTCTTTTTATCATTCCATGTCTTTTATTTGCTTGAGGCATTTTAACTTTACCTCTAGCGGTGATTTTAAATCTTTTTTTTGCTGAGCTTTTTGTTTTTAGTTTAGGCATAAATTACTCGGTTTATATATATATTACTTAATTTTTACAAGATGCTATTATACAAGACTAACTGGGCTGAATTATCATTATCATTTGTCTGCCCTCAAATTTTGGGTGGGTTTCTACTTTACCAATATCTTTAGTATCTTCTATAATCCTCTTCATTAAGTCTTTTCCCAATTCTACATGCTGCATTTCTCTACCTTTAAATTTTACTGTAAACTTTACTTTATCACCTTTAGTGATAAATTTTTTAGCGTTTTTAATCTTAAAATTATAATCATGTTTTTCTGTACCGGGTCGTAATTTAATCTCTTTTAAAGAAACTATTTTTTGTTTCTTTTTCGCTTGATTGGCTTTTTTTTGTAGATCATATTTATATTTTCCCATATCCATTATTTTGCAAACTGGAGGATTTGCATTTGGAGAAATTTCTATTAAATCCAAACCTTCGTCTCTTGCTAACTGTATTGCTTGTTTTAATTGCATTACACCTAAATTGTTTCCTTCGCTCCCAATAACTTGAACATCTAAGGCTTTAATGCGTTCGTTAGCCTTGGGGCCTTGGGGCTTGCTACGTCTTTGAAAATAGTTAGGTTTGAAATTTGACACTTATTTAATCGGCATCTTGTTTGTTAGAATAATTTTTTTTATTAATTCATCTTTTTTGAATGTCATTTGTTTATCTGAACCAAGATTTCTTACAGTTACTGTATTTTCTTTTTCTTCTTTTTTTCCACACACCAAAATCATAGGAACCTTTGCTACTGAATGTTCTCTTATTTTATAACTTATTTTTTGATTTCTTAAATCCACTTCGCATTTTATACTCTCTTTAAATAAATCTTCAAATAATTTTTTTGCATAATCATTATTATCTTCAGCTATAGGGCATACCACAGCTTGTAAAGGTGACAGCCAGAAAGGAAGTTTACCTGCATAATTTTCAATTAAAATCCCTATAAACCTTTCTAAGGAACCAAACAAAGCTCTATGTAACATTACTGGAACTTGTTTTTCTCCAGATTTATTCACATACGAAGCTCCTAATCTACCTGGTAGATTTAGATCAACTTGCAATGTACCACACTGCCAATCTCTTCCTATTGCATCTTGTAAAACGAATTCAATTTTCGGTCCATAAAATGCACCTTCACCTTTATTAATTGTATATTCTAATTTTGACTCTTTAATTGCAGTTAGTAATGCTTTTTCTGATTTATCCCAAATTTTATCATCTCCTACTCTTTTTTCAGGTCGATCAGAATATTTTAAGATAACTTTTTCAAATCCAAGATTTTTATAAATATCAATTATTAAATGAGTAACGCTCAAACATTCTTGGGTAATTTGTTCCTCTGTACAAAAAATATGCGCGTCATCTTGTGTAAAAGCTCTGACTCTAAGTAAGCCGTGTAAAGCTCCGGAGGGTTCATATCTATGAACTTTTCCAAATTCAGATAGCTTAAGTGGTAAATCCCGATAACTTTTTAATCCTTGATTAAATATTTGAACACAACCAGGACAATTCATTGGTTTAATAGCAAAGACTTTTTCATCAGGAGTCTCGGATGTAAACATGTGCTCTGAAAATTTTTCCCAATGACCAGATTTCTCCCATAAAGTTTTGTCTAACAATTCTGGAGTATTTATTTCTTTATAACCTGCCAATCTTTGTCTAAATCTCATATATTCAACTAACCTTTGGAATAAGATCCATCCTTTATCATGCCAAAATACTGATCCGGGACTTTCTTCTCTAAAGTGAAAAAGATCCATCTCTTTACCTAGTTTCCTGTGATCTCTTTTTTCTGCCTCTTCTAACCTGTCCAAATATAAATTTAATTTTTCTTTTGTGTCCCAACAAGTCCCATAAATTCTTTGTAACATTTCATTTTTAGAGTCTCCGCGCCAATAAGCTCCTGAAACTTTAGTTAATTTGAATGCCTTACCAATTTTTCCTGAAGAAGGTAGATGTGGGCCTCTACATAAATCATACCAAGTATCTCCATGATGATAAACTGACAGTTCTTCACTATTCGGAATACTTTCAATTATTTCAGCTTTGTATTTTTCACCAATTTTTTTAAAATGATTTATTGCTTTATCTCTATCCCAAACTTCTCTTCTTGTTTTTACATCTCTATCAATAATTTCTGACATTTTTTTCTCTATTTTTTTTAAATCATCACTAGTAAAGGGTTCCTTACGAGCAAAGTCGTAATAAAATCCATTTTCAATAACTGGACCAATTGTTACTTGAGTTCCTGGATATAATTCTTGAACTGACATTGCCATAATGTGAGCAGCATCATGTCTTAGTACGTCTAGACCATCTTTGTCTTCTGCGGTAATAATTTTAACTTTTGCATCGTTTTTAATTTCAAAGCTCAAGTCTTTTAGTTGACCATTTACTTCCATTAGTAAAGCCTTTTTCTCAAGGGATTTGCTTATCTTTTTTATAAGGTCAAACCCATTTATAATTTTATCAAATGAAATTTTTTTTCCGTCAAGTAATTGAATATTAGGCATTATAAATCTAGAAGTTTTTTATATTCATTTAAAGTACTATGGCACATTTTTTCAACATCAAATTTTTTCACAACGTTTTTTCTACCCTCAACTCCCATTATATTCAATGCCCATTTATCCATTTCCATAAAAGAATTTATATTTTTAGCTAATTCCCTAGGATCGTCAAATTTATAAAGTATTCCAGTTTTGTTATTTACGATAGTTTCCATGGATCCTCCAAGTTTAGTTGCTATTATTGGTTTTTCCATTGCCTGCGCTTCGACAGCTACTCTCCCAAATGCTTCGGGTTCTATAGAACTTGAAACAACAATATCAGTTATAGCGTAGGCTAAAGGCATTTCTTTACAATGCTCTATAAGTTTTATTTTTTTATTTATATTATATCTATCAATTAAACTTTGTAATTTTTTTTTATAAACATTTCTACCTTGGTCAGAACCTAAAATAATAGCTTGAAATCTATCATTTTTATAATCTTCGATTAAAATATTTAATGCCTCTATAAAGTTAGTTTGTCCCTTCCAGTTAGTTAATCGTCCTGGTAATAAAATTTTAAATTTTCCATCTTCTATTCCCCAATCGCTTTTTAATGCTTTAATCTTTTTTTCTGAAATGTTTTTTGGATTATAATATTCTAAATTGATTCCTCTAAAAATTACTAAAAGTTTTTTTTTATCATTTAAGTATTTTTCATAATTTTCGTTGATATGATTAAAAATAAAATTAGAACCTGCTATTGTAAGATTAGGTTTTAACATTATGCTATTGTAAAATTTTTTAAACTTATTTTTAAAATTGTAAGTTCCATGAAATGTAGTGACAAACTTACGCCTAGTCAAAAAACATGCTAAATAACAAGACCAGGCAGGAGCTCTACTTCTTGCATGGACTATATCAATACGGTAAATTAGTTGTATTAATATTAAGGCAATAGTATTAAATAAAAGCGCTATTGGGTTTTTTAGATGAACTGGAAGCTTTAAAACTTTTACTTTTTCTTTTCTAATAAATTTTAAAAGCGGGCCACCGCTTGTTACAATAATAGATTTACAATTTTTCTCAGCTAAATAATGTGCTAAATCATAACAACCTGTTTCAGCCCCGCCATAGCCTAGTTTTGGAATAACTTGCAGTACTTTTAAATTGGATGCCATATGCTAAGATAATATAATATCAACTTTAATAACTTAATATGAAAAAATTTAAATACTATAATGTCTCTAGTTATAAAAAACTGAGATATTCAACCAATAATAATAATAAAAATCCTTATTTAGTTTTTTTACCAGGCTTTATGTCTGATATTGAGGGTAAAAAACCAAAAACTTTTCGTTCGTTTGCCAAAAAAAATAAGTTAGGTTTTCTAGCTGTCGAATATTCTGGTCATGGGAAATCCTCTGGAAAATTTGTAAAAGGTAATATTAGTTTATGGACTGATGATACTAAAAGGTTAATAAAAAAAGTTGTTAAAAAAAATAATTTTCTTATCATTGGCTCAAGTATGGGTGCATGGATAGCATTAAATCAGTTTAAATATTTTAAAGACCAGATTGTAGGCATGGTAGGAATAGGTTCTGCTCCAGAATTTTTAGATAGGTTAATGTGGAATAAATTTTCAAAAAAAATAAAAAATGAAATATTAACAAAAGGTATAGTTGTAATTAATCACGGAAATAAAACAAAATATCAATATCCAATTTCACATCAACTAATTAAAGATGGTAGAAAAAATAAAGTTTTATCAAAAAAAATTTTAAAAAAGATTCAAATATCAATGTTCCATGGTGAAGAAGATGAAGTTGTTCCAGTTTCATTTTCTAGAAAAGTATTATCTATTTTTAAAAAAGCTAAAAAGAAGTTGATAATAATTAAAAAAGGAGACCACAGCTTGTCAGACTCAAAATCTCTTAAAATGATGAGGAGAGAAATATTGAGTATTATTAAAAATATTTCTTAATCCTTCCTTATAAGTAGGATATTTTAATTTTATAAGTAATTTATTTTTCATATTTTTATTACTTACTTTTTTTGAGTCTTTATAAAATTCTTTAATCAATTTATTTTTAAATTTTGATATAGGCACTGGTTTTAAATTTTTAATTTTTAAAAGTTTTGCGGCAAAATTTGCTACCTCTATATTTGTTGCTGGTTTATCGTCTGAGGCATTAAGTATAAGAAGATTTTTTTGTGAATAAAACATTTTTTTAATAATTTGAGCCAAATCTTCTATCCTAATTCTTGAAAAATATTTTCTCTCTTTAACGTAAATATTTGATCTAGATATTTTTTTTAAAACATTATTTTCTTTAGAATAAATACCTGAAACACGCAGGATATTGATATCAAGATTATTTAAATCTCTAAACTTTAACCAAGTCTTTTCTACAATTTTTCTTCCTAAACCAAATTTTGTTCTACCTTTAAGTTTAGAATTTTCATTTACCCATTTGCCATCATGATTTCCATAAACACTTGTGGCTGATAAATAAATAAGTTTTTTAAATTTTGATTTTTTCAATAACTTGCCAAAGCTTTTGATGACAAGATCTCTCTTTTTTTTTGGAGGTATCGAGACTAAAATATAGTCAGATTTTATAAGGTCCTTAATTAATTTTTTATCATAAAATTTATCCTTAAACCTAAAAGACTTAAATCTTTTTTTGCCAAATGTTTTTAAATTTGTTTTTTTTGTATTCGTAGCACAAAAAGTAAAATTTTTTTTTGATTGAGCTAAGTTATTTACAAGATACTTAGCGGTCTGACCAAAACCAAAAAAAAAGAATTTATCTCTATTAGTCATTAGGCTAATTTTGATTTTAATTCTTTTCGTGAAATAGGTTGATCTAGTTTATCTAACATCTCTAAAGGACAGACTTGAACAAAATTTTTTAATTCTTCCTCATAATTATTAATGATTTTTTTTGAAATTTTTGAATCGGTTTCCATACTAAATTCATGTATTAAATTCTTTAAATATTTTTTCCAATAATCTGTTTCTACACTTTGCCAAATTACAGATTGGGGATTTACGTAATTTTCAAATTTTTTTTCAGGGTCGTAAATAAAGGCCATACCACCAGTCATGCCTGCTGCAAAGTTATCTCCTATATCTCCAAGAATGACTACATTGCCTCCAGTCATGTATTCACATCCATTTGATCCGCACCCCTCGACTACTGCTATTCCTCCTGAGTTTCTGACTGCAAATCTTTCACCTGTTTTACCTGAGGCAAAAAGTTTACCATTAGTGGCGCCGTATAAAACAGTATTTCCAATTATTGCGTTTTGATTTGAAATTAATTTACTATCTTTTACAGGTTTAACAATTATTGAACCACCGGATAACCCTTTACCAACGTAATCATTAGAGTCACCATTCACAATAACCTTTATCCCTTTAGCTAAAAAAGCTCCTAAAGATTGCCCTGCAGATCCACTTAATTTAACAATAATATTATTTTCTGTTAAAACATTATTTCCAAATTTTTTATAAACGTAATGAGATAATCTCGTTCCAACAGCTCTATGAGTATTTTCTACGCTATACTCACATACAGTAATTTTATCTTTACTTATTTTATCTTTAATTTCAGCCCAAATTTTTTCATCTAAAGTATCAGGTACTGCATTAATTTCTCTTTTTTCACAATATCTAGAGTTTTCACCTGGATCCGTTTTTACCAATAAAGGATTTAAATCTAAATCGTCTAGATTTGAAGAGCCTCTACTGACTTGTTTTAAAAGATCTGTCCTTCCAATTATTTGATTTAAATTTTCAAATCCTAATGAAGCTAAAATTTCTCTAACTTCCTCTGCTACAAATCTAAAAAAGTTTACAACTTTTTCTGGAGTTCCTGTAAATTTTTTCCTTAGTTCTTCATCCTGAGAACATACTCCAACCGGACAAGTATTTGAATGACATTGTCTTACCATTATGCAACCCATTGCAATCAAAGATGAAGTTCCCATGCCAAATTCTTCAGCGCCCATCATTGCAGCAATAATTACATCTCTACCTGTTTTAATTCCACCGTCTGTTCTTAAAGTAACTTTATGTCTCAAGTTGTTAAGTGTAAGAATTTGATTAGCTTCAGTTAATCCCATTTCCCAAGGGATACCGGCATATTTAACACTGGTTTGTGGACTTGCGCCAGTTCCGCCTGAATGACCAGAAATTAAAATTACATCAGCTTTAGCTTTAGCTACTCCAGCTGCGATCGTTCCAATGCCAGTAGCTGCAACTAGTTTTACACCTATCCTGGCTTTAGGATTTATTTGTTTTAAGTCGTAAATTAATTGCGCTAAATCTTCTATCGAATAAATATCATGATGTGGGGGTGGTGAAATTAGAGTTACGCCAGGCGTTGAATGTCTTAATCTAGCTATCTCTTTAGTAACCTTAAATCCTGGTAATTGCCCGCCCTCTCCTGGTTTAGCGCCTTGAGCAATCTTAATTTCTATTTCATTGCAATTATTAAGATAGTCAATGGTTACCCCGAACCTTGCGGATGCAACTTGTTTTACTCTGGAATTTGCAGTATCTCCATTTTTTTGAATTTTGAATCTAGCTTCATCTTCTCCCCCTTCTCCGCTGCAAGAAGCACCTTTTACTCTATTCATGCCAATAGCTAGCGTTTCATGTGCTTCGGCTGATAAAGCTCCATGAGACATACTTCCACTACCAAACCTTTTAGTTAAGTTTTCTATGGACTCAACCTTTTTTATATCAATAGGATTGTTTGTTCTTTTAAAGTCTAAGAGATCTCTTAAATTTATAGGAGGCATGTTGTTTATGCCATCGGAATATTTTTTAAATGCTTCGTAAGAACCAGTTGTGACAGCATGTTGTAGTGTGTGAATTAATTTACCTTGAAACTGATGATTTTCTCCTGTTTTTCTATACTTATAAATCCCGCCAATTGGCAATATTTGGACATCTTTTTTATAAGCCTTCTCGTGAATTTCCTTAATTTTTTTTTCTATTCCAATTAATCCAATACCTGAAATTCTTGATATCATTCCTGGAAAATAATCAGATACTAAGGCTCTGCTTAATCCAACGGTTTCAAAATTACATCCGCCTCTGTAAGAACTGATGACAGAGATTCCCATCTTTGACATTATCTTTAATAAACCATTTTCTATGGATCTTTTAAATCTTTCAATACACTCGTTGAATTTAAATTTACCAAATAAATTTTTCTCAAATCTTTGATATATACTATCTATAGTTAAATAAGGGTTTATAGTAGTTGCTCCGACTCCGATTAATACTGCAAATGAATGTGTATCTAAAGTTTCAGAAGTTTCAATATTTAATGAGCAGTACCCTCGTAATCCTAGTTTGACTAAATTAGAATTGACTGCCCCTACTGCTAAAGCCATTGGAACATTTGCTCTTTTTTCAGAAATATTTTTATCGCTTAAAATTAAAGTAGTGCTACCTTCTCTAACAGCTATTTCAGAATCTTCTTGAAGCCTTTTTAAATTATCTTTTAAAGTTTCTTTAACATCAAACGTACAGTCAACTATTCTAATTTTTTTAGAAAAAAGTTTTTTGAATTTTTTTAATTGTGAGTTTGTGAGTATTGGGCTATCTAAAACAAAAATATCTTCTTGGGTGAGATTATTGAAATCTAATATATTGCCTAGATTTCCAAATCTTGTCTTGAGACTCATGATTTTATTTTCTCTTAAAGAGTCTATTGGTGGATTTGTAACCTGGCTAAAATTCTGTCTGAAGTAATGGGAAATAGGTCTGAAGTGACTAGATAAAACTGCAACAGGTGTATCATCTCCCATAGATCCAGTTGCTTCTTTACCTTCTTCTACCAAAGGATGAAGAATTAATTCTAAATCTTCTACACTATAACCTGATAAATATTGTCTTCTTCTTAGATCGTTACCTGAAAAATTTATCTCCTCATCATTAACTTTTAATTTTTTATCAAGATCTACGATTTGACTATTAAATTGCTTATACTCTTTTGATATATAATCTTTAATTTCTTTATCTTGATAAAGTTTTCCCTCTTTTAAATCTACAGCTATCAATTCTCCAGGACCAAGTCTTCCTTTTTTAATTATATTTTCTTCTGGAATTTTTATCATGCCAGTTTCAGATCCTGCAAATATTAAACCATCAGATGTAATGGAGTATCTCAGAGGTCTCAGGCCATTTCTATCTACTGCCGCTAAAATCCATTTTGCATCTGTTGCACATATTGCTGCTGGACCGTCCCAAGGTTCAATTGTACTATTTAAAAAATTAAATAGTTGTTGATGATTTTTAGGAACTGTTTTACTTCTTTTAGACCAAGCATCCGGGATCATCATTAATTTTATTAGTGGTGCCAGCTTTCCCGAGTGGGTTAATAACTCAAATACATTGTCTAACGACGCTGAGTCTGAGTTGCCAGGGATTATGATTGGCTTTAAATCTTCAACATTTTTAAAAAGTTTGCTTGTCATGTCTTGTTCATGAATTCTCATCCAGTTTACATTTCCCTTTAAAGTATTTATTTCTCCGTTATGTGCCAAAGTCCTAAAAGGTTGAGCTAAGTCCCAACTAGGAAAAGTATTTGTAGAATATCTTTGATGAAATATTGCAAATCTTGATTTAAAACTTCTATCATTTAAATCTAGATAAAAATCAGCCAGTGCTTCAGCTAAAAACATGCCTTTGTAAACTATTGATCTAGAGCTCAGAGAACATACGTAGAAACTATTTAATTGGTTTTTTCTAGCATGTTTCTCAATTTTTTTTCTAGCTTCGTAAAGATCTCTTTCCAAGTCATTGGTTTCTATTATTTCATTTTTTCTGAAAAGAACTTGAGCAATTTCTGGTCGATTTGAGTCTGCTGTGGGCCCAAGCACTTTTGAATTTACTGGGACTTGTCTCCAACCATATATATAGTAATTTTGACTTAATAATACGGTCTCAATAATTGATCTACATTTTTCTTGGTCTGCATAGTCATTTCGAGGCATGAAAATCATTCCAACACAAATTCTTTTGTCTTGAGCATGTTCATGTCCAGTTTCTAAAATTTTTTGATTAAAAAACTCTGGGGAGATTTCTAATTTTATTCCGGCTCCGTCACCGGATTTGCCGTCTGCGTCAACAGCCCCCCTGTGCCAAACAGCCTTTAATGCTTCAATGCCATACTCAACAACTTTACGGCTCTTTTTTCCATCAGTTGTGGCTATCAAACCTACACCGCACGCCTCATGTTCCAAGGAAGGATCATAAGCATTGTTTTCAAATAAATATTTTTTATTTTTTAAGTAATTATTTATCATGCAGCAAATTCTTTTTTATTTTTTTGTCTTTTTGAAGAAATATATTTATCCATTTGCTCTGCAGCATCTCTTCCATCCCTAATTGCCCATACTACCAAAGATGCGCCTCTAACAATATCTCCAGCTGCAAATACCCCGTCGATACTAGTTTGCATAGTTTTTAAATCAATTTTAATTGTTCCCCATTTTGATACTAAAAGATTTTCACTATTAAATAACTTAGGAATATTTTCTGGATCAAATCCTAGTGATTTAATAACTAGGTCTGCTTTTATTTTAAAATCACCATCTATAATAGGTATGGGTCGTCTTCTACCTGAAGAGTCTGGCTCACCTAGTTTCATTTTGCTTACTTCTACCCCGTTAACTTTTTTATCTCCTATAAATGACTTAGGAGTTGTTAGCCAAACAAAATCAACTCCTTCCTCTTCAGCATTTCCAACTTCTCTGGCCGATCCAGGCATATTTGCCTTATCTCTTCTGTATAAACATTTAACTGATTTTGCCTTTTGTCTTACAGCAGTTCTTACGCAGTCCATAGCTGTGTCACCACCACCAATTACTACAACCTCTTTGCCTTCAGCATTTAAAATTCCATTATCAAAAAGTTTTACTTTATCACCAAGACCTTTTCTATTAGATGCGGTTAAAAAATCCATAGCAGGGAAAATATTTTCTAAATTTGATCCAGGAATTTCGATCTCCCTAGCTTTATAAACACCGGTAGCAATTAAAATCGCGTCATGTTCTGACTTTAGATCCTCTAAAGTCTTATCTTTCCCTACTTCAAAATTTTGAATAAATTTTATACCACTATCTTTTAATAATTTAGTTCTTCTCTCAACAACAAATTTTTCTAATTTAAAATTAGGGATTCCATAAATTAGTAATCCTCCTGGTCTGTCGTAACGATCATAAACTGTTACTTTATAGCCATATTTTCTCATTTCTTCTGCGCAAGCTAGTCCTGCTGGTCCTGCTCCAATTACACCAATGCTCTCTTTTAATTCTTTTGTAACCTTTATTGGTTTAACCCAACCTTTGTCCCAAGCAGTGTCTGTGATGTATTTTTCTACCGAACCTATGGTTACAGTTCCATGACCTGATTGCTCTATTACGCAGTTTCCTTCGCACAATCTATCCTGCGGACAAATTCTTCCACATACTTCGGGCATATTGTTTGTGCTTTGGGATATTTCGTAAGCTTCTCTTAATCTTCCCTCTGCAGTTAACTTTAACCAATCTGGAATATTATTTTGTAATGGACAATGAATTTGACAGAATGGTACTCCACATTGAGAGCATCTACTAGACTGTTCCTTTGCTTTGTCTGTAATATATTGATCGTAAATCTCGTTAAAATCTTTCTTACGACTATCTGTCTTTCTTTTGATAGGAGTTTCTTGATTTACGTCAACAAATTTTAACATTTTTTTACTCATGATTTAGATGTTCTAGGATAAAACCCAGAAAATTGGAATACAATTTAAGTAAGCATTATTTACTTAAATTTGTTGATAAATGAGCTTTTTGTAGTTTTTTTGCTGCATATCTGCCATGCTGTTTAATTATATCTTTGGAATTCAATCTAAAGTTTATTAAACATAAGAATGTTAGACATTCTAATTCTTTCATTTGTTCAAGGTGTTACTGAATTTCTTCCAATTAGCTCTTCCTCTCACATTATTCTTTTTTCAAAATTTATGAATTTTATAAGTGAAGATCTAATGCTGAATGTAAGTTTACATATAGGTTCTTTTTTAGCTGTATTAGTTTTTTTTCGACAAGAAATTTTAAGCTTTTTTATTTATAGAAAAATTTTTATTTTAATAATAATTTCTTCCTTGCCTATTATTCTCTTTGGTTATTTAATAGCTGAGACTGGAATAATAAACAATTTAAGATCATTGAAGATCATAGGTTGGACAACTGTAGTTTTTGGAATTTTATTATACATTTCAGATAAAAAAGAAAATGAAAAAAGTCTCGAGATAAATTTTGACTTAAAGTCTGCAATAATTATAGGTGTTTTACATGTTTTTTCTTTAATCCCTGGCGTAAGTCGATCAGGGGTAGCGATCACAGCTGCAAGATTTCTTAAATTTGATAGAGTTAATGCAGCTAAAATATCTTTTTTATTATCAATACCAACATTGTTGGCTGTAACAGCTTTTGGAATTTTCAATATATATAAAACTGAAAACTTTGATATAATTAAAATAAATTTTAGTAGCATTATATTATCTTTCATTTTTTCTTATATTACTATGGTCGCATTTTTAGGTTATATTAAAAAAGCAAATTTAGATGTATTTGTCTTATACCGAATAGTATTAGGAACTATTATCCTTATTTTTGCCTATCAAGGTTGACTACAAGATAAAAGCTAAAGATAAAATTACAAAAAAAACTATTACAAAAAAAAGTATTACAGCTTTATTTAAACTCATATTTAATCCTTTTGGTGCGCCTGCTAGGATTTGAACCCAGAGCCTCCTGGTCCGTAGCCAAGCGCTCTATCCAGTTGAGCTACAGGCGCAGTAATATATCAATTATCAAATATATTGTTGAAATTAAAGACTTTTAATTTATAAAGGTAATATGAGCAAATCTGTTGTTATAACTTCTGCTACAAGAACTGCAGTAGGTTCATTGGGTAAATCACTTAAGAATATACCTGGTGAAGAACTAGGTTCTACAGTTATTAAAGAAACAATTCGAAGATCAAACATTAAACCTGCTGAGGTGGATGAGGTGATTATGGGACAAGTTTTAACTGGTGGCACTGGTCAAAACCCTGCTCGTCAATCAGCAATGAAATCAGGCATACCAAAAGAAAAACCTGCATATATAGTAAATCAAGTTTGTGGGTCAGGTATTAGATCAATTGCATCTGGGTTTCAAAGTATAAAATCAGGAGACTCCAATATTGTTATTGCTGGCGGGCAAGAAAGCATGTCTCTAGCTCCACACGCTATACATTTAAGAGATGGGAAAAAATTAGGTGATACAGAATTAATCGACACTATGATTAAAGATGGGCTTTGGGATGCATTTCATGGCTATCATATGGGAGTAACAGCGGAAAATGTTGCTACTAAATTTCAAGTAACCAGACAAGAACAAGATAAATTTGCTCTTAACTCGCAGGAAAAAGCTTTGGAAGCTATTAAACAAAATAAATTTAAAGACGAAATAACAAACTTTAAGATTAAATCAAAAAAAGCAGAAATAGATTTTAATAAAGATGAGCATCCAAGAGAAGGTATAAATATAGAGGGGCTTTCAAGACTTAAACCGGTTTTTCAAAAAGATGGGACTGTAACCGCAGGTAATGCCTCAGGTATTAATGACGGAGCAGCTGCTGTAACTTTAATGTCAGAAGAAGAAGCAAATAAGAGAGATTTGAAAAAGTTAGTCACTATTAAGTCTTGGGCCAGTTGTGGTGTTGACCCCTCTCTTATGGGAACTGGACCAATTCCTGCCTCAAAAAAAGCTTTAGAATTAGCAGGATGGAAAGTTAAAGATCTTGATCTTTTGGAAGTTAACGAGGCATTTGCTGCACAAAGTATTGCAGTTTTAAAAACTCTAGGAATTCAAGAAGAAAAGGTAAATGTAAACGGAGGTGCAATAGCCTTAGGCCATCCAATAGGGGCATCTGGCACTCGAATTCTAGTAACTCTTATACATGAAATGGTTAAGCGAAACTCAAAGAGAGGTTTAGCCACATTGTGTATTGGTGGTGGAATGGGTATAGCTATGTGTATTGAACGATAATGGAAATTTCTAAACCATATAAAGGAAGAGGAAAACGTAAATTAAAAAAAATGCCTTTTACACCTAAAGGGTATATTTTGTATTACGCTTTTTTTTGGGCAGTCATAATTTCAATATATCTAGCTTATAATTAAGATTTAATGCGGCTTCCTGTTGTCAATCATCCAGATTATGTTGCAAAAATTAATGATGACAATAAGTTCCCTATTAAAAAATTTGGTGCCTTAGCTAATCATCTTATTGAAAATAAAGTTGTAAAAGAATTTTATATTCCTAAAGAATGTTCAATTGAAACAATGAAAACTTCTCATTCTTTAAAATATATAAACGATATTAAAAATAAAACTTTAGATCTGCAATCTCAAAAAAAAATTGGTTTTCCGATTAATGATAGTGTTGTTAGAAGATCTTTTGTAGCAACAGGTGGAACTGTTTTAGCTAGCAAACTAGCGTTAGAGTCTAAACTTGCTTGTAACACTGCTGGGGGCAGTCATCATGCTACTTTTAATTTTGGTGCTGGATATTGCGTTTTCAATGACGTAGCAGTAGCAGCAAATTACCTTAAAAATAAAGGGTATGCTAAAAAAATTTTAATTTTAGATTTAGATGTCCATCAAGGTAACGGAAATTCTGAAATATTTAAAAATGATCAAGATGTTTTAACTTTTAGCATGCATTGCGAGTCAAATTATCCGGCTAAAAAATCTAAGAGCGATATTGACATTGGTCTCGCAGAAAATATGGAAGATGAAGAATATATAAATACTCTTAATAAAAATTTGAAAAAATTAAACGAGAGCAAGTATGATTTTGTATTTTACGTTGCAGGAGTAGATATTCATTATGAGGATAAATTAGGAAAACTTAAAATTACCGATGATGGTATAAATAAAAGAGATCAAATTGTGATTGAAAATTTTTATAAAAAAAATATTCCTTTGTGTGGAGTTCTTGGTGGTGGATATAATAAAAGCTTTGATAAGCTTATAGAGCTTCATTCAATGCTTCATAAAAATTGCGCTAAAATTATTTAATTTTAAATTTTTTGTCTAGAAAGATATTTTTTAAGTAAAATTTTTTGAACCAAATAATCATTTTGAAGTCTTTGATCCTTTTTTTTAAAAAGTATGTTAATAATCCATTTCATAACTTTATTTTCCAATTTTTATTGGCTAAAAAAGGAGATAAATGTGTCAAAAAACGATCAGGACGACAAAATTGCTTCAATTTTTGCATTTATTATTTGAAAGATTTTTAATAAATTCTTTTTCAGGATAATATTAAATATGGCTCAAAATATTGCAGTTCCAGATATTGGTGATTTTAAGGATGTGGAGGTTATTGAAATTTTAGTAAAACCTGGTGATCAGGTAGAAAAAAATGATCCATTAGTTACTATTGAAAGCGATAAGTCTAGTGTCGAAATCCCATCACCTTCAGCAGGTCAAATTAAAGATTTAAAAGTGAAGATTGGTGATAAGGTTTCTGAAGGAACTCCATTAGTAACTCTGGAAAGCAAAGATGATTCTAAAGACAAGCCTAAAGTAGAAGCTAAACCAAAGATAGAAGAGAAAAAAGAGGAGTCTGTTGTAGTCAAACAGCCAGAAAGAGAAATTAAAAAAGAGAAACCTAAGACCAACGGTAATATTGTTACCCAACAAACAATAAAACAAATTAAGAAAGTTTTCGCAGAACCTGCAGCAAAAGATGATATAGATCCTTTAGAAACAAATGAATGGATTGAGTCACTTAATTCGGTCATTGAACACGACGGTGCTTCAAGAGCAAGTTATTTGTTAAACAAAGTTATAGACCAAGCATACAAAGCAGGATTGGTTTTACCAGATACAAGAACAACTCCTTATATTAACACAATTCCACCAGAAGCTGAGGTAAAGTCTCCTGGAGAACAGAATATTGAAAAGAAGATTCGTGCTTATATAAGATGGAATGCAGCAGCTATGGTGGTCAAAGCAAACAAAAAAAGTTCTGAGTTAGGAGGACACATCGGGACATTTGCCTCAGCAGCAACATTATATGATGTTGGAATGAATCATTTTTGGAGGGCAAAAAATAATAAATTTGGAGGTGACTTAGTTTATTTTCAAGGTCATTCTGCTCCTGGAATGTATGCAAGAGCTTTTCTTGAAGGTAGACTTAGCGCAAAACAACTTGATGGATTTAGACAAGAAGTTGATAAAGGTGGATTATCTTCTTATCCTCATCCATGGTTAATGCCAAACTTTTGGCAGTTTCCAACTGTTTCAATGGGACTTGGGCCAATCATGGGAATTTATCAAGCAAGATTTCTAAAATATTTAATTAATAGAGGACTAATAAAAGATGAAGGAAGAAAGATTTGGGTTTTTCTTGGTGATGGGGAAATGGATGAGCCTGAATCACTAGGAGCTATAGGATTAGCGGCCAGAGAAAAACTAGACAATTTAATTTTTGTAGTTAATTGTAATCTTCAAAGACTAGACGGTCCTGTCAGAGGAAATGGAAAAATTATTCAAGAACTTGAGGGAAGTTTTAGAGGAACTGGATGGAATGTAATCAAAGTAATATGGGGTTCATATTGGGATCAACTTTTAGCTAAAGATAAAAGCGGATTATTAATTAAAAGGATGAATGAATGTGTAGATGGTGAATATCAGGCTTTTAAAGCGAAGGGTGGAAATTACGTAAGAGAAAAATTCTTTGGTAAATACCCAGAGTTAAAAGAATTAGTTTCCACACTTACAGATAAAGATATATGGAGACTTAATAGAGGAGGTCATGACCCTCATAAAGTTTATGCTGCTTACCATGCTGCGATGAAAAACAAAGGCTCTCCAACTGTTATCATAGCTAAAACAATTAAGGGATATGGAATGGGTAAATCTGGAGAAAGTATTAATACCACCCACCAACAGAAAAAAATGGATGAGAGCGATTTGCTGTATTATAGAGATAGATTTAATGTCCCCCTTACAGATAAGCAGGTAAAAAATATCGAATATTATAAACCCGATGAAACTTCAGAAGAAATGAAATATTTAAAAGATTGTAGATTAAAATTAGGTGGATTTATTCCTGAGAGAAATTCTTTTGCAAAAGCAATTAAGGCACCATCACAAGATATCTTTGAAAATTTTATGAAATCAACTGGCGAAAAAGAAATGTCTACTACAATGGCATTGGTAAGAATGTTAACTACATTGTTAAGAGATAAAAATGTTTCGCCAAGACTTGTTCCAATTATACCAGATGAAGCTAGAACCTTCGGTATGGAAGGATTCTTTCAAAAAATTGGAATTTATGCTCACGAAGGACAAAAATATGAACCGGTGGACTCTGAACAATTAAGCTCTTATCGTGAAGATAAAAGCGGTCAAGTTTTAGAGGAAGGTATCACAGAATCTGGAGCAATGTCATCTTGGATAGCTGCTGGTACAGCATACACAAATCATGACATAGAAATGATACCAATTTACATATTCTATTCTATGTTTGGATTTCAAAGAGTTGGGGATTTAGCTTGGGCAGCTGGAGACTCTCAAGCAAGAGGTTTTTTAATTGGTGCAACAGCTGGAAGAACAACTCTAGCTGGAGAAGGTCTACAACACCAAGACGGTCACAGTCACCTTATGGCATCAAACATTCCAAACTGTGTAAGTTATGATCCTACCTTTGCTTACGAAATGGCTGTAATTTTAAGAGATGGAATTAAAAGAATGCATGAAAAAAAGGAAAATATTTTTTACTACATTACTGCAATGAATGAAAATTATTCTCATCCTGCAAAGCCTAAAGGTGTTGATGATGGAATATTGAAAGGTATGTATCTTCTTAAAGAAAATAATAATAAAGGAAAAATAAAAGTACAACTTTTAGGTTCAGGTACTATTTTACGTGAAGTTATAGAAGCCTCAGATATTCTTTCTAAAGAATACGGTATAGACTCCGACATTTGGAGTGTCACCAGTTTCAATGAATTGAGAAAAAATGGAATGGAAACAGAAAGGTGGAATTTACTTAATCCAGATGAAAAAAAGAAAAAGTCATATGTAGAAAAGTGTTTAGAAAAAAAAGATGGGCCAGTGATTGCAGCTTCGGATTATGTAAGAAATTTCTCAGACCAATTAAGACCCTATGTCCAAAAACCTTTCTATTCTTTTGGCACAGATGGATTTGGAAGAAGTGATACAAGAAAAAAACTAAGAAAATTCTTTGAAGTTGATAAAGAACATATAGTTGCTTACACTTTAAGTGCTTTGGCCAAAGAGCAACTAATTGCTACCAAGCATGCAGAAAAAGCAATTAAAAAATATAAAATAGATAAAGACAAAGCTTTTCCGACTAAACTTTAAATATGTCATCAAAAAAAAATGATATTAAATTAGCTAGCCCGAAAGTTAGAAAATTTGCTAGAGAACTTGGTGCGAATATTTCTGATGTGAAAGGCTCTCAACGCTTAGGTAGAGTTACTGAACGAGATGTTAAACAATTTATAAAGTCTCAAGTTTCAGTTGATCAGGGTAAAGTTGTGCCAAAAAAATATAAGGACGAATATTCACACGAGGAATTTGGTGAAATTGAACTAAAAAATTTACCAAGAGTAAAAAAATTATCTGGCCCTCAACTAGTAAGATCTTGGACAGAGATACCTCATGTAACACAACACGATGAAATTGATATTACAGAAATGGAACAATTTAGAACATCTTTGTTCGACCACTACACTGGCGAAAAGATATCTGTAACACCTTTGGCTTTTATTACTAGGGCAGTTGTTAATGCCCTGAAAGACTTTCCAAATTTTAACTGTTCGATTGACCCAGAAAACTCCAAAGTAATATATAAAAAATACTTTCATGTAGGGTTTGCTGTTGATACTCCTCACGGTTTAATGGTGCCAAAATTAAGAGATGTAGATCAAATGAATATTAAAGAAATAGGAGATGAATTAAAAAAGGTGAGTAAGCAGTGTAGAGAATTAAAGATTGATAAAAAAGAGTTTTTTGGTGGTTCTATGACAATTTCAAGCTTAGGAGGTATAGGCGGAACTTTTTTTACACCTATTATTAATCCTCCTGAAGTAGCTATTTTAGGTGTGGGCAAAAGTTTTGATAGACTTGTTAAAATAAAAGGTCAAATTATTTCTCGAAAAATTTTACCTATTTCTTTATCTTACGACCATAGAATTATAGATGGTGCAGAGGGTGCAAGATTTTGCGTTCATTTAAACAAAAGTCTTGGTAAAGACTTCGCTTTCAAGCTTGCCGTTTAATTTAAATTACAATAATAAATAGCATGAATAAAAAATTTATTTCATTAGCATGTGCTATCACCTGTTCATTTATTTGGGGCACTGCCTTCGTAGCTCAAGATATGGGCATGGATTATATTGGCCCTTATACTTTTTCAGCAGCTAGATTGGCATTAGGATTTTTAGCCTTACTTCCATTTTTTTTTATTTTTGAATTTAAATCTGTTAAAAAAATTAAATTAGATACCAGAATAGTTATAGGTTACTTATTTGTTTTAGGTTTTTTTCTTGCTGGTGGAAATATTTTTCAGCAAATTTCTCTTTTATATACTGACGTTGCTAATTCTGCAGTATTTACAGTTTTGTATGTTGTTATTGTACCGATCATAGCATATTTCCTATTTTCAAAAAAAATTCATAATTCCGTCTGGCCTTCAGTATTAATGTGTTTAATTGGTGGTTTACTATTAAGTGAGCTAAACAATATTAGAGTAAGATTTGGTGATAGTTTAGTGATAATTGGAGCTTTTTTTTGGGCATTTCATATTGTTTTTATCTCGAAAGTTTTAAAAATTTTTAATTTTCCAATTACTATAGCTACTTTTCAATGTTTAAGTGCTTCTATAATATCTTTCATACCAGCATTCGCTTTTGAATACATTTCTTTTAAAGTTCTTTCAATGGAGTTTGCCGAGCTGCTTTATGCTGGAGTTCTTTCGAGTGGTATCGCTTTTATGCTACAAATATTTGCTCAACAAAGACTGTCTCCAGCACCGGTTGCTATAATTTTTTCATTAGAGGGTGTTTTTGGCTCAATAGCAGCATGGATTTTCTTGAATCAATATTTGAATGAATTTAAAATTTTTGGAATAATTATTATTTTATCTGCAGTTATTTTCTCTCAACTTGCACCAATCTATGGTAAAAAAGTATATGGACGAAACTAAAAAAGGTTTTATGCAAAATATCGGTGATCTTTCTTTTAAAAAGATAAATGAAGCTAATTTTGAGTTCAGCATTAAGATAGAAGAAAAATTTCTCAATACAGGTAAAATAGCTCACGGAGGTTTTATTGCTACAATAGCAGATACTGGTATGGGTAATGCAGCCCATATAGCAGCAGGAAATAAAAGATCAGTAACCGTTAATTTAGATATAAAATTTATTTCTGCGAGCAAAGAAGGTGATACTTTGATTGGAAAAGTTGAGATATTGAAAAGAACGAAAACTTTGGTATTTATCAATTGTAAAATTTTAAGTTCAAACGGAATAGTAGCAACAGCTTCTGGAACTTGGAAAATATTATCTTAATCAGGGATAAATATTAAACACAAACCGTTATTACAATATCTTTTACCTTTAGGACCAGGTCCGTCATTAAAAACATGACCGTGATGAGCACCACATTTAGAACAGTGATATTCTGTTCTTTTCATTCCAAAAGAGTAATCAATTTTTGTTTTAAAAGCTCCTGGTAAAGCCTCGTTAAAAGAAGGCCATCCTGTTCCGCTATCAAATTTAGATACAGATTTAAAAAGTTTAGCATTACAATTAGCACAATGATAAGAGCCTTTTCTTTTCTCAAAGTTAAGTTTACTAGTGCCAGCCCTCTCTGTGCCATCACCAAACATAATTCTTTTTTGTTCATCGGTTAAATTAGGATTAATAATTTTCTTCTCTAACGCTAAAATCTTCAATGGATAAAATATCATAGAGATAAAACTATATAATATTAATTTATTAAACGATCTTTTGTTCATGTAATCTTATTTTTTTTGTCTTATTTTCTTAATGTCACAATCTTTACATTTGATAATCTCTGTTGACCCTGCTGCACCAAATCCATACTTAGTATCTACAATATCGTATCTGTGAATTCCAATGTAGCAGAACCATCTATAAATCTGCTTTAACATAATTAATCACTCTTGTTTTCGCCTGTAATTATTATACCCAAAAATTAATAATAATAAAAATGAAAACGGATAAACAAAAGATTTATTTGGCCTTTCAAGATTTTCTATTTTAAAGTTGCTAATAATATCACCCATCTGTATTCCTGCTTTTTTAGCTTCCCCTTTCCAGTTCAACTTATCTATTGTTAATTGGCCATTTTGTTCAATCAAAGTAACGCCGTAATCTTCTAAATTATACTTACTCTCAAATTTTCTTTTATCAATAACGAATAATTTATATCTTTCTCCGTATCCTGTATTTCTTGTGACTTTAATATGCACTTCTTTAGATGGATCAAAAGAGAGGTTTTGAATATTATCTGCTGTAAGTTTTTGTTCGTTAAACTTTGGGTAGAATTTATTTAAAACGTAGTCAGGAGCCAAAAAAGATAAAGATATGATCAGAAATGCAATAATTTCATACCATTTTAATTTATTAATAAACCATTGTTGAGTTGCGGCGGTAAAAACTAAAATTCCAATCAAAGAAGTGATTATTACTATTAGAGCTTGCCAAATATTATCTACGCCGATTAATAAAAGTTCGTGATTGAATAAAAATACTATAGGTAAGATACCTGTTCTTAAGCTATACCAAATGGCCTGTAATCCAGTTTTAAGTGGGTCACCTCCAGAAATTGCTGCCGCTGCATAAGAGGCCAACCCAACTGGTGGAGTCACATCGGCCATTAAACCAAAATAGAATACAAATAAATGAACCGCTATTAAGGGAAAAATAAAACCTGAAGCATTTCCAACGTCTACAAGAACTGTTGCCATAAGTGAAGCTACAACAACATAATTCGCAGTTGTTGGTAGACCCATTCCTAGAAGCAAACAAA
>CACKXF010000015.1 GCA_902604065.1 uncultured Pelagibacteraceae bacterium
TCCTAATAAGTTTATCTTTAAATAGAGTTTGTCAACTATAACGGGATCGCTATTTTTATTTATTAGAATTTCTGCTTTTTTAATTATTAAACTTGGACTGGGAATTGGATCGTATGAAATATTTTTGACTTTTTTAACATTTATATTATTTTGAGAAAGTACTTTGTTTAAATCGCTTAGATTATCACTAAAATCAAAAAAATTAGGGCTTAAAAAAATAATTAAAATTGAGATTAATACAATTGTTATTAAATATCTTATTAGATAAAGAAAATTTAAAAGTTTTTTAATTATTTCTTTTTTTTTTAAAGACTTAATTATCATTTTTTTATTATTATTAAGTAGTATATATAAGTTATTTAATAGAAATGAATTCTTTAAATAAATTATTGGATAACTTAAATACTGAGCAAAAAAAAGCGGTATTAGACACCGAGGGGCCAGCGCTAATTGTTGCAGGGGCTGGATCGGGAAAAACGAGAGTTCTAACAACTAAACTAGCTTACATAATTGCGAATAAAAAAGCTTGGTCAAATCAAATATTGTGTGTGACTTTTACAAATAAAGCAGCAAAAGAAATGCAAACAAGAGTTTTGAATTCAATAAAAGGTACTGCTGGAGCAGTACCTTGGTTAGGAACTTTTCATTCAATAAGTGTAAAATTATTAAGAAGACACGCTGAAGCAGTAGGATTTAAAAGTAATTTTACAATAATTGATACTGATGACCAAAAAAAGTTAATAAAAAAAATATGTGAAGGTGAAAATATTGACTCAAAGAAAGTTTCACCAAGATTTATTATTTCTATTATAGATACTTGGAAAAATAAAGGCTTCTTACCTAACGAAGTAAATTTGAAGAAAAGTAACGTTTTAGAAAAAAAAATTTTAAAGGTATACGAAATTTATCAGAAAAAAACTAAAGACTTAAATGCTTTAGATTTTGGAGACCTAATTTTATATTCTGTAAAACTACTAGAAGAAAATATTGATATAGCAAATATATATAAAAAGAATTTTAAATATATTTTAGTTGATGAGTATCAAGATACAAATTTTATTCAAAATAAATGGTTAAATTTATTAGTTAATGAAAATAAAAATATTTGTTGTGTTGGTGATGATGATCAGTCAATTTACAGTTGGAGAGGAGCGGAAATAAAAAATTTTCTTACTTTTGATAAAATTTATCCTAATTGTAAGGTATATAAATTAGAACAAAACTATAGATCTACAAAAAATATTTTAGAAACTGCATCTTCTTTAATTTCAAATAATAATAGTAGAGTAGGAAAAAAATTATGGTCCTCAGGAGATGACGGAGATTTAGTTAAATTAAACTGCTATGGAAATGGTAAGGAAGAAGCTCAAGGTATTAGTGATATCCTAGAAAATAAAATTAAAAAAAAATATTCTTTAAATAATGTAAGCATTTTAGTTAGAGCAATTTATCAAACAAGAGAATTTGAAGAAAGATTTTTGAAAATAGGAATAGGTTATAGAGTATTAGGTGGAATAAGATTCTATGAAAGAGCTGAGATTAAAGATGCTATTTCTTACTTAAGAATTATTAACCAAAAATACGATGATCTTGCCTTAGAAAGAGTAATTGGTTCTCCCAAGAAAGGGGTTGGAGAGGCTACACTAAAAAAAATATACGAGTATGGGGAAAAAAATAAACTTTGTTTGGAAGACTCAATCATAAAACTACTAGAAAAAAATGAGTTTAAACCAAAAATGAAAAGTGTTTTTATTCAGCTAATTAAGTTTATTCAAAAATGGAGGCAAGATTCGAAAGTAATAAAACATTATGACCTTCTTAAGCTTGTTTTAGATGAGTCTGGTTATTCACAAATACTTAAAAATAAAAAAGACCTAGAAAATGAAAACAGGCTTGAAAATATAAAAGAGCTTTTAAGAGCTATGCAAGACTATGACAATTTACAAAATTTTTTAGAACACGTTGCTTTGGCGACTTCTATTGACCAAGAATGGGATGGTGAAAAAATTAATTTAATGACGATGCATGCAGCTAAAGGATTAGAATTTGATGTTGTGTTTTTACCCGGTTGGGAAGAAGGATTGTTTCCTCATCAAAAATCTCTTCAGGAAAAAGGTGATTTTGCTTTAGAGGAAGAAAGAAGGTTGGCTTATGTGGGTATAACAAGAGCAAGAAAAGAGGCTTTCCTCTCTTTTGCAATGAGGAGAGCGTATCAAGGTGATTGGATGGAGGCTATTCCCTCTAGATTTATTAACGAATTGCCAGAAAGCAACATAGAAAAAAATGAAACTATACAAAAAGATAACGTTGATGACTTTGATTTTAATCAGGATAAATCAATTGAATTTGATGAAGAATATAGAAGTCCTGGTTGGGATAGACTTAAAAGAAATTTAGTAAAATGGAAAAAATAAGAAAACTCAGAAAATATTTTAAAAAATATAAAATAGATGGATATATAGTTCCTAAAAATGACGAGTTTTTTAGTGAATACACACCTAAATCAAAAGATTATTTAAATATCATTTCGAACTTTTCTGGTTCTTATGGATTTGCTTTAATCCTTAAAAAGAAAAATTACCTTTTTGTAGATGGCAGGTATACCTTACAAGCAAAAAACCAGTCTGGAAAAAACTTTAAAATTCTAAATTTACCTTTAAAAAATGTTAAATCAATTATTAAAAACAAAAATATTGGTTATGATCCAAAATTATTTAATAAAAATACATATTTAAATTTCATAAAAAAAACTAAAAGCAATTTTATACCAATAGTTCCCAATCTAATAAAATTGATTTATAAAAATAAAGAAAAAAATAAAAAAAATAATTTTTTTATCTTGAAAAATTCTGTAACAGGTGAGACTTCAAAAAAAAAGATTAATAAATTAACAAACTTTATAAAAAAAAATAAAATAGATTTTCAGTTAATTACTGCTCCAGAAAATGTAGCTTGGCTACTTAATATTAGAGGTAAGGATAGTAAATTTTCTCCAATTCCAAACTCTCACTTAATAATTGACTCCAAAAAAAATCTTTATCTTTTTTGTAATCTTAAAAGTATTGACAAAAAACTTAAAAATAATCTTAAAAATGTAAAATTTTTTGACATAGAAAACATCAGCGCATTTATTCTATCTTTAAAAGAAAAAATATTTGCAGTTGATAATCACTCCTGTTCAATTTTTTTTTTAAAATTAATAAAAAAAAATAATTTTATTAAAAAAATAAATGACCCAATATATTTCTACAAATCAATTAAAAATAAGACTGAAATTATTAATACGAAAATAATTCATGAAATGGATGGAGCAGCATTAACTAAATTTATTTTTTGGTTAAAAAAAAATTACCAGAAAAAAAAAATAACAGAAATTGATGCTCAAGAAAAATTACTTAGATTTAGAAAAAATTTTAGTCGATTCCAGTCTTTAAGTTTTCCAACAATTTCAAGTGCTGGGCCCAATGGTGCAATTGTTCATTATAACGCTAAAAAGAAAACAAATAGAATTTTAAAAAAAGGAGATATTTATTTAGTGGACTCTGGGGGTCAATACAAATTTGGTACAACTGATGTCACTCGTACTATTTCTCTCAAGAATAACAATATGAGAATTAAAAATATTTTTACTAGAGTTTTAAAAGGACACATAAGTGTTGCTAATTTTAAATTTAAAAAAAATACAACTGGTTCTGAGATAGATGCAGTTGCGCGAAGCTCTTTGAAAGAAAAAAATTTAGATTTTGCTCATGGAACTGGACACGGAGTTGGTTACTATTTGAATGTGCATGAAGGTCCTCAGTCTTTGTCAAAGTTTAATAAAGTAAAATTATTACCAGGCATGATACTTTCTAATGAACCTGGCTATTATGAAAAAGGTAAATTTGGAATAAGAATTGAAAATTTAGTAGTAATAAAAAAAAAGCGCGGAAAATCTAAATTTGAAAATTTAACATATGTGCCAATCGATAAAAATTTAATTTTAAAAAACATTATGAATAAAACTGAGATAGAGTGGTTAAATAAATATCATAATAATGTTTATAAAAAATTAAAAAAATACATGAACAAAGATGAAAAATTTAAGTTAAAAGAATATTGTTCAAATATTTAATAATTTATACCAATCCTTTTCTGAGAAAATTTTTATATTTAATTCTTTTGCTTTTTCCATCTTTTTTCTTGTTGGCTTAGAATTCCCAACAACTAAAATATTTACTTTTTTGGAAATTGATCCTAAAACTTTTCCACCAAAACTTTCTGCAATTGTTTTTAACTCAGACCTGCTTATTTTTTCAAAAGAACCTGTGAACATAATATTTTTGTTGCTTAATTTTCCAGTTTTGGAAACTTCTTTGAATTTTTCAATATTAAGTTTCTGAATAAGTGTTTTAACAATATCAATATTTTTTATATTAGAAAAAAAAGTTTCTAATGAGTCAATTTGAGTTAATCCTATTCCATCTAAATCTTTTAATTCATTAAGGATTTCTTTTCGTTTGTTATGTAAAAAAATATTTTCCAATTTTTCAATAGTTTTAAAATAACCTGCTAATATTTTCGCGTTTTCCTGTCCAATATGTCTTATGCCTATAGAATAAATAAATCTGCTAAGAGAAATATTTTTAGCCTTATTAACTGCCTCTTCTAAGTTTTTAGTTGATAACTCTCCCCAACCTTCAATATTACTTATTTTTTTATAATTTAAATCAAAAATATCTGACGGTCTTTTTATTAACTTTAATTTCCAAAATTGATCTATGACTTTTTTGCCTAAGCCATCAATATTAAAAGCTTCTTTAGAAACTATATGCTTTAACTTTTCAATTGCAGTGAATGAACATTCATAGCCCTTGGAACATCTTCTAACAGCATCTTCTTTTTTTGTATGTAAATTGTATTCTTTCTTAATTTCAGATCCACACAAACATTTATTTGGAAAAATATATTTTACTGAATTTATATCTCTTCTTCTCAGATCAACTGACACTACTTGAGGGATTACATCGCCAGCTCTTTGTAAAGTAATTGTATCACCTACTCTTATATCTTTTCTTTGAATTTCATCTTCGTTATGCAAAGTTGCATTTGAAACGACTACTCCTCCGACAGTAACTGGTTCTATTTTTGCTACCGGCGTTATTGCCCCTGTTCTTCCTACTTGAATGGAAATCTTTTTTATTCTTGATGTTGCTTTTTCAGAGGAAAATTTATAAGCAGTTGCCCATCTAGGTGAATTAGAGGTGTTACCAAGTCTTTTTTGTAAATTTAAATCATTTACCTTATAAACTATTCCATCAATATCATAGTCAAGAGACGATCTAATTCTTTCAATTTTTTTATGTTGTTTTTCTATCTCATCTAAATTTTTTACCACTTTGTTAAAAGAATTAATTTTAAAACCCCAGCTTTCAAGCTTGTTGACAAACTCTGACTGAGTTTTGTAATTTAAAGGATTAATTGTACCAAAACCATATGCAAAAAACTTAAGAGGGATTTTGGCTGTTTCATTATAGTTTTTTTGTCTTAAACTACCTCCAGCTGCATTTCTAGGGTTTGCAAAATTTTTATTTAATTTTTCGAAATCTTTCTTTCCAATATAAACTTCTCCCCTTACTTCAACTATTTTTGGTACTCTTTTATCTGATATTTTTTTTGGAATTTCGCTGATTGTTTTTAAATTTTCCAAAATATCTTCTCCTGTAATACCATCACCCCTAGATAGTCCCTTCTTCAAAACTCCATTTTCATATGTGAGTGAAGCCGAAATCCCATCGATTTTCAATTCAGATGAGAAGTCAAACATTTTATTTTTCATATTCAAATAGTTAGCAATTTTATTAATAAAATCATTCATTCCTTTCCTGTCAAAAACATTTGAAAGTGAAAGCATGGGTTTTAAATGCTTAATCTTTTTAAATTTTTTAGTTAAAGGTGCTCCAACTTTTTCTAGTTCTGTTCTTTTTTTCTTTAAAAATGAAAAGTTTTTTTCCATTTTTAATAAATCTTCTTTTAAAATATCGTACTTTTCATCAGTAATTAAAGGGGAATCTAGATTATAATAATTATGATTATATTTTTTAAGTAAATTTAATTTTCTATTAAAATCTTTTAAAATGTTTTTATCTATCTTCATCGTCTTAAGATTTTATTTATAGTTCTTTTTACAAGTCCTGTTTCATTCTTTTTAGATTTTTTTGACAATTCTTTTTGTTCCTTAATATAATCTTTATTTAACAAAGCGTATGTATTTTCATACCATTCACCAGAATTGTAGTTATATCCTAAAATTTTAGCTGCTTTATTTGCTTCATCTATCAAACCAAGATTATAGTAAATTTCTACTAATCTATGTAATGCTTCTTCTACAAAAATAGTTTCTTCATAATTTTTTATTACATTTTTAAGTCTGTTAATTGCTGGTATCCATTTTTGAGTTTTTATATAATATTTTGCAACATAGAGTTCTTTAGCTGCTAATTGGTTTTTAATTAATCCTAATTTAAATTTTAAATCTAAAGAATAATCAGTATTTGGATATTCATTAATATAAGACTTTATCATTTCTTGAGATTTTATTAATGGCCCTATATCTTTTTCTTCATCTAAAATTTGTTCATAATAAGATAAAACCATTAAATATGAAGCATACTCTTTATTTTTATCAGCAGGATATTTTCTTAAAAAATCTTTTAAACTTTCAATAGCTTCATCATAAAAATTTATACTATAATAACAGAAACCAGTCATTAAAGACGCTTTTGCTGATTGTTCAACTACTGGTAATATTTTTTCTGCTTCTGAAAATTTATTTGCAGCATAAAAGAAATCACCTTTTTTCATTGAAGATAAAGCTTCTTTATAAATTTCATAAGCTTTATTTTCATCAGGAGGCTTAACGGATATTTCTTCTTTTTTTGAGCAACTAAAAGCAATTAAAAAAATAAGAACTATTAAAGTAAACTGACGATACATTTTTAATACATATCAAATTTATTATAATAGGTAAAATTAAGATTTATTAAATACTTGCTGATATTGTCTTTTTAATTGAGTTGCTAGTTTTTTTATCTTTGTTTAATGATTGTTTACTTTCGAGTAACCAGTTGCTTTTGTCTGAAAAAAATTTAATAAGTAATTTATTGGTTAATGCATGACCACCCTGAGAAGTTTTAATGTGTCCTATTATTCTATTTCCAGACAACATTAAATCTCCTAAACAATCCAAAATTTTATGATACACAAATTCATGTCGATTTCTTAAGCCATCTTCATTAAGTATCTCTCTACCCTTGACTACTATAGCATTGTCTAATGACCCCCCTTTAGCCAAGCCTTGGCTTTTTATATAATCTATATCTTCGTACAAACAAAAAGTTCTTGAATTATATATTTCGCTCAGATTTCCTTCGCTTAATCTGAACTCTTTTCTTCTAGTTCTTATTAAAGGATTGCTATAAATAATTTCAAAATCAACTATCAAATCTTCTGCAGGTTCAATAGATATATATTTTTTACCATCAACTACTTCAACTTTTTTTAGCACTTTAATAAACTTTCTTATTTCGGTTTGTTCTTTTATTCCTACTGATCTTATCGCTTCAACGAATTCACTTGCAGATCCATCTAGAATTGGTATTTCAGGAGCATCTATTTCTACTATAGCATTATCAATACCTTCTCCAAAAAAAGCTGCCATTAAATGTTCAACGGTTGAAACAGTTATGCCTGTGTCATTTTGAATTTTTGTACAAAGAATTGGCTCTATAACGTTTTTAAAGTTTGCTTTAATTAATTTGTTGGGGTTGATATCAACTCTACAAAAATTTATACCTGAGTGAACATCCGCAGGTTTAATTACTAAATTAGCATTTTCACCACTATGCAGACCAACACCTTTAATTTTTATAGTTTCTTTTAAGGTTTTTTGATTTAAAGATAACATTAGATATTCTTATATAAATTGAAGTTAAAATTTAAAACAAATTATGTTTCGAAAAAAAACAAAACTAATCAAAAAAAACCGAAAAAAACCTTTGAAAAAGTGAATTTTTTCTTTGAGCCACTGGTATAGCTTCGCTAGACCAACCCTTGCTTATTAGTTCCCCGAATATTTGGGTATTATTAATTTTATTTAAAATATTATTATCATTTTCAACTAATTTAGAATCTTCTTTAAATGAATTCTTGAAAGTTTGTCTTAAATTAATAAATATGTTTATATCTTTTAACGTTAAGTAAATTGGTAAGTTTTTTATTTCTAAATTGTTTAAATTAATATTTTTTCTGAATATAATATCAGTAATTTCATCAACTCTTGCGATAATAATTTCTTTCACATGTTCTAAGCTTATTTTTCTAAAATTTTTATTTTTAAAATACTTTTGATTTATTAGTTCTTTTTCTTTTTTTTCAATTTTATCAAAACTAGTATCTTTTATAAGTTTTTTTACTTCATCCAAATCTAAAGAACAAACTTTTGCAATATCGTTATAAATGAGATTAGATCCAAAATTGAAATTTTGGAAATAAGAGTAGGCAGAATTGTAAAAGAATATTATCTGGGAGTCTTTTTCACCTATACAGATATTTATAAATGAACCACTGTTATTATTATTAACAAGACTTATGCCGTCAGAAAAACTTTTTAAAATTATTCTATTTAAATTTAAATTTGATTTATTGAGCAGTGTTTTGATGTTTTTCAAATCATTGTTATCCATTAAAAAGAATGTTAATTGGTGAGAATAAAAATCACCAAATAGTCCTATTGGAAGATTTTTGATATAATTTTTATCAAGAATAAATTTAGTATTAAACAGATGTATAATAGTTTTATTTTTTTCTATATCACTTATTTTTTTTTTTAAATCATTTAAAATAAAAGATATATCGTCTTCAAGAATTTGATTTCCGTTCATCTTTTTATAACCAGTAACGTTTATGCAATCGAAATTTTTTTGATTTGTAATCACATTGGCTTCTTTAAATATTATATTAGTTTTTTTTTCTATAGCAGAAAGACCAGATTTTAGAGATTTTACACTTTCTTCTAAGTTTATTATTTTTCCATCTTGAATTCCTTTTGATGGAATGGTCTCTGTTTCAATGATTTTAAAATTTAGCTCTTTATCGTATTGTCCTACTGATATTAAAAAATCAATATCATTATATTCTATAAATAATGAATTTTCGTAGTTCTCTTCCATTATTTTAATATTAGCTGATCACTAATTCTATAGTCAAAAATAAAATACTTTTTAAAATTTGGATCTTCATTAATTTTTATATAATTTTGTATGCTTTCTTTAAAGTTTTTTTTTGGAAGTTTTATAATTCTTTTATCAGCAAAAAGTATATCCCATCTGCCTACAGCATGCTGATGAAAAGACTTTATATTTTGCATAGGAAAATTAAATTCTTTTAGCACTTTATAAAGAGTCACAAACTCATCTTTGGTTCCTATTATATTTGGCAGTTGCTCTAAGGAAGGATGGTTAAAAAAATTTATTTGTTCACCTTTTTCAGTAATATAATAAAATTTTTTCTTACTAAAAAAAATTGCTATAGGTTTCTTTTCTAAAACTTTAATTTTAATTTTATTTGGATATATCTTTTTAATTTCAATGTATTCTATTAAATCAATTTTAGATGCTATTTTATCAATTTGCTCATCATTTATTTTTAAAATACTCATTCCAGATAATTCCTTTTTAAAGTAATTAGTTAATTCATTTTTATTAGAAAATTTAGTGTTATTAATTTCTACATTTTTTACAGAAAAAAAAAATAGATTATCTTTTAAATTTTTTGGATTAAAAGTGCTTAAAAGGAGTAAGATTAAAGATAATGAAAGAAAAAATAATGAATTTCTCATCTATTAATACTGGCATCAAGAAGTAATTTTTTAATTAAAAGATCGAAAGAAATGTTGCAATAATTTGCAATTTCTGGGACTAAAGATAATTCTGTCATTCCTGGCTGAGTATTAATTTCCAAAAGATAAAAATGATTATTGTAAAATTTAAAGTCAGATCTAGTCACCCCTCTGCATTTAAGTATTTTATGTGTTTTTTCAGCAATTTTTAAAACTTCTTTATATTTTTTTTTATTAATGTTTGCTGGCATTATATGACTAGTATTAGCTGACTTTAAATACTTGGCTTTATAATCATAAAAATTTCTTTTAGGTTTTAACTCTATAGCTCCAATTGCTTTTCCATTAAGAACCGCTACTTGTATTTCTTGACCTCCAATAAATTTTTCTATTAACAAAATTTTATAGTTTTTAAATAAATGCCGTATGTCTTTTTTAAATTTATCAAAGTTATTTGAAATTTTTACTCCAATACTAGATCCTTCATTAATTGGTTTTACGACTATGGGGAATATAAAATTATTTTTTATAATTAAATTCTTTAAATTCCTCTCATTAAATGATTCTTTTTTAATAATTGTAAATTTGGGTGTTTTTAATCTATTTTTAATAAAGATTTTTTTTGAGGATAATTTATTCATTGCATTCATTGAAGAAATTACACCTGAATGAGTATAAGGAATTTTTAAAAATTCAAAAAAACTTTGAGCTAGTCCATCCTCACCTTCTTTTCCATGTAAAGCGTTGAATATAATGTCTGCACCTTTTCTTTTGATTTTAAAAAAAGGTTGATATTTTGGATCAAAAAAATCTGCTTTATAACCTAAATTCCTAATAGCTTTATAACAAGCTTTACCTGTTTTTATGCTTATTTCTCTCTCTTTGGAGTTCCCACCTAAAATAATTAAAATTTTTTTTTTTCTCATATTATTTTGACTCGCCTATTAATTTAATTTCTAAATCTAGATTGACTTTATATTTTTCTAAAACTTTGTTCTGTACAGTTTTGATTAATTTTTCAATATCTCCTGAGCTTGCTCCACCATCATTAATAAAAAAATTGGAATGTTTTTTAGATATACTTGCTTTACCTACTGTAATCTCAGAACAACCGGAGTCTTTAATAAGCTTCCAAGCTTTTAATTTTTCTGGATTTTTAAATGTGCTTCCACAAGTTTTTACTTGACTAGGTTGTGCCTTCTTCTTTTGAGCAATATATTTGTTTATTTTATTATTTATATTTTCTTTCTTTTCATTATTACATTTAAATTTTGCAGATAAGATAATTAGATCTCTGGGTAAACTAGTTCCTCTATAAAAAAACTCGATCTGATTTCTATCGATTTCTATCTCTTTTCCCTTAAAATCTAAACCTTTTAGAGAAATTAAATGATTTGATATCTCGTCACCATAACATCCACTATTCATTACAATTGCTCCACCAATAGAACCAGGTATACAAGATAAAAACTCTAAACCTCCTAGCCCATTTTTTGCTGCGTAATTAGAAAGAGTCTTATCTAGAGTCGCCGCCCCAACTTCCAGAATATTATTGTCTAACAAATTTATAAAAGAAAATTTTGAACTTAACTTGATAATAACACCTTTGAAACCTCCATCTCTAAAGAGCGTATTTGATCCTGCTCCCAGACAAAAGATTTCTTTTTTATCTTCTAAATAATTTAAAAATTTAATAATCTCTTCTTTATTTTTAGGTTTAAAAAGAATTTTAGCAGGCCCTCCAAGATTAAACCAGCTATAACGAGATAAGTTTTCATTTTGACTAATATTGTATCCAAGTTCTTTTTTTAGTTTAATAACTTTTTCGTTCATAAAAATTTAATAAGATTTCTTATCCATGTAGATATCGATCCTGCCCCCATGCCAATTACAATTTCATTTTTAATTAAATTCTTTTTAAAGTATTTTTTTAAGTCGTCTTCACCATCAATTATAACAACCTGAACTTTTGACTTTTCCGATATAATTTTTCCAAATTTGACCAAGCTAAAATTTTTTTTCCTTTTTTCTCCTGCAGCGTATACCGGACATAGTATAACACGACTCGAATTTTTGAAGGCCTTTGCAAATTCTTGATATAATAATCTTACTCTAGAAAATCTATGAGGTTGGAAAATAGTCGTTATCTTTCTTCTTGTTGATATTTTTTTAACACCCTCTAGAACTGAAAAAATTTCAGTTGGGTGATGAGCATAGTCATCGTAAAATTCATTATTATTTTTTTCAAAAATTTTCGTCATTCTTCTCTGAACACCTGAAAATTTATTTAAAGCTTTTTTTATAACATTAGTTTTTATGCCTAAATTGATACAAACACATATTGCAGCTGTAGAGTTAAGTATATTATATTTGCCTATCAAATTTAAACAAATATTTTTAATTAATTTTTTTTTACCAGAAAAATTTTTAATTATTAAATCGAACTTACAATTTTTACTGCTAAATCTTGAGTTGATAATTTGATAATCTGAATTTTTATCATATCCATAAGTTAGTGTATTTTTTGTTTTAACTTTGGATTTTATCTTTTTTATATTTTTATCATCTAAACAAATTATACATTTACCAATAGGTGGTGTTCTATTGATAAATTTTATAAAACTTTTTTCTAGATTTTTATAATTTTTATAGTAGTCAAGATGTTCATTATCGATGTTTGTAACTATTGAATAATTAATTGGTAATTTTAGAAAACTACCGTCCGACTCATCTGCTTCTAATACTGCCCATTCACCTTTACCAAGTCTAGCGTTATTATTTATTGAATTTATAACGCCACCATTAATTATTGTAGGGTCAAGTTTTGACTCGGATAGAATCTTTGCCACCAGTGAAGTAGTAGTGGTTTTGCCATGAGAACCAGTTACTATTATATTTTTTTTTAAAGAGACTATATTCGAAAGCATTTCAACTCTTTCATAAATAGGGAGTTTTCTTTTTTTTGCTTCTTTGATTTCTTGATTATTTTTTTTGATTGCAGTTGATTTAACTATAATTGTTGCTTTTTTGATATTTTTTTTTTTATGACCAATATAAAATTTAATCCCAAGTTTTTTACAATTTTCAACGTTCTTATTTGCATTGATATCACTTCCTTGAACATTAAAGCCCATAATTTTCATTATCTGAGCAAGACCGCTCATGCCGATACCGCCAATTCCAACTAAATGGATAATTTCATTCTGTCCTAGACTAATTCTCATAAAATAAATTTTTTATCTCCTCGTAAAGTTTATCAAAAACAAAATGAGTTTTATGATTTTTTTGTTTTTGGACAATTTCTCTTAATACTGAATTATCTTTATGGGCAAGTTTAATAAAGTTAAATAACTTAATATCAATCTCTTCTTCATTTATATTAATACAATACCCATTTTTTTCAAAATATTTAGCGTTTTTTTCTTGATGATTATCTGCTGCAGATTTCAAAGGAATAGATACTATAGGAATATTGCAATGTAAAAGTTCAGAGAGAGTTGAAGATCCTGCTCTTGATATAACTAGATCGGTGATATGATAATAATCTGTAATATTAAAGCTGAAATTAAATATTTCGTTTTCTATATTAAATTTCTCATAAATCTTTTTTAAGTAATCATTTTGACTTTTTATACATTGTTGAAAAATTTTTAAATCAATTTTTTCTTTTTTACACTTTATAAATACATTTGGAAGTGCTTCAGCAAAAACTTTTGCAGCCTGGCTTCCACCTAAAACGAGAATATTAATTTTATCTTTTTGAACTTCGTTGATTTTTTTTTCATAATTTAAAATTTCCTTTCTTAATATATTTCCAACGAATGATATTTTTTTAATATACTTAGAATTAATACCTTCTACATTTTGGTAAGCTAAATAAATACGTTTCGAAAAAGGTAGTAATAATTTATTGGCCTTACCAATTACTAAGTTATTTTCATATAAAAAGAATGGTTTTTTTAAAATTATTGCAGCAAAACACACTGGGAACGATGCATATCCTCCCATGCCAAATATAAATTTTGGTCTTTCTTTTATGAGAAAAAATATAGACTGAATAATTGAATAAACTATTTTAAGAAAAGCAAAGATTTTGTTTTTTCCAGAAAAATTGCTTGCTTCCAGAATTTTAACTTTAGGTTTAAGTGAATTATCAATAAAGAGTGAGCCTCTCTTATCACTACTGATTATAATTGAAAAATCCTTTTTTTCGAATTGTTCGTACAAACTTAGTGCTGGAAATATGTGTCCACCAGTGCCACCAGTAGCAATTACAATTTTTTTATTTATCATTCTCAAACCTATTTTTCGTATAATTAAGTATTACCCCAGCCAATATTGCACTTCCAATTAAAGAGGATCCTCCATAACTTAAAAATGGAAGAGTCATTCCTGTAGTGGGTAACAAACTGGTATTGACACCTACATGTATAAAAGTTTGAAAGATGAGGAGTGAAGATAAACCACACAAAGAAATTTTTAAATTATTATCTAAAGAATTTATACATTTTTTTATTATACGATATGAAATATATAAAAAAATAAAAATTACTAGAGAAGATATGATCGATCCATATTCTTCGGTTATGACTGCTATTATGTAGTCAGTATGTGCTTCAGGTACACTTTCTTTTAAAATACCTTCTCCCATACCTTGGCCCTTCAAACCCCCAAGTTTAATTGCCTCAAGAGCTTTTACTGTTTGGCCATGACTATCACCTTGCGAGGGATCATAAAAAACTTTTAATCTTTGAATAATATATCCAAATTTATCAGGAAAAATAAACAGTAAAAACATTGAAAGTAAAATCAAAAAAATAGAAATTAATATCAAATAATAAATTTTAATTCCTGATATAAATATAATTGAGACCCAAGTAGTTATAATTAAAATTGACTGGCCTATATCAGGTTGATTCAACAGAAGAATAACAATTAATGTTAAAATTACTAAACTAAAGCTGTACGGATAATATATATTTTTTTTGTAATAGTTACTTATAATTTTAGCTGTAAATAATATAAAGAATGGTTTTATTATTTCGATGGGTTGTAACCTAAAAAAAATAAAATCTAACCATCTTTTAGCTCCTTTCACTTCTAGACCGACTAAAGGAACTAATAAAAGTAAAAAAAATGAAAAGATAAATAAAGGAAGAATTAATTTTTTAAAAAAAGATAATTCTAAATAAGAAATTAAAATCATTAAAAAGATAGCCATTATTGCGAATAATAGATGTTTTGAAAAAAAGAAATAAAAATCTTTATTCAATCTTTCTCCTGCCAAAAAAGATGTTGAAGAAAATGAAAAATAGATACCTAAAAAAAATAGAGCAATAAAACATATAAAAATATTTTTATCTAAATTCCTCCAATAATTACTTATTCTTTCTAAACTAAGAAATTCTTTTAGCATAATATTTTGTATATTTTTTAAAATAATTACCTCTATCTTCAAAGTTTTTGAATTGATCAAACGATGCGCTTGCAGGACTAAATAAAATAGTAATTTTTTTATTACTCTTGTTTACAAATTTAAATATTATTTTCATTACATTTTTCAATTCTTTGATTACAGTATAACTAATTTTATTTTTAAGTTGCTTTTTAAAAAATTTTGAATGCTTCCCGATTATAAATCCATGAATAATTTTTTTTTTAAATTTTTCTATATTAATTTTATCATTCATTTTGGGTTGTCCGCCTAAAATCCAGATTATGTTTTCACTTTTTACTAATGCCTTTTTTGTTGCTTCAAAGGAAGTAGCCTTGGAGTCGTTTATAAAAGTAAATTTTTTAATTTTTAAAAAAATTTCATATCTATGATTTAAACCTTTAAATGAATTTAAAGATTTTAAGAAGGCTTTTTTTCTTATCTTAAACTTTTTGGATATTTCAAAAGCAAAATTAATATTTTGAATTTCTGTTTGAAATTTTAATTGATGTTCTTTTAAGTAATTTTTAAAATTATTTTTCTTTATATATGTAAATTTACCCTGATATTTTTTTTTTTTATATATTTTGATTAATTTTCTGTTGTCAAAAAGTGCATGATCTTTAATAGATTGATTATTAAAAATTTTGAATTTTGAATTAATATAGTTTTTCATAGAACCATGCCAATCAATATGATCTTTTGAAATATTTAAAAATAAAGCATAATTTGGTTTTATAAATTTTGAATATTCTAATTGATATGATGAGGCTTCAATAATATAAATTTTATTTTTATTAAATTTTTGACTTAATATCGGCTTTCCAATGTTACCAACTAATTCTGTTCTAAAATTATTAGTTTTCAATATATGACTTATTAAAGCGCATGTTGTGGATTTTCCATTAGTTCCTGTTACTATGATTGTTTTCTTTAGTCTATTAATTAAAAAAAATAAATCTAAATCTGTTATAATTTTATGTTTATTTTTTGATAAATGTTTTTTAAAATTTGATTTTTTTATGTTAATTCCAGGACTGGTAACAATATAATCCATTTTACTTAAATCTAATAAAAAATTTTTTTTTTTAGATTTGTTTAAAACTTTTTGATTATCATCCCAAGTTATTAATTTCTTTATCCTTTTTTTTTTTAAAAAATTTAAAACTGATTTTCCAGTGACACCTAGTCCATAAATGGCAATTTTTTTTTTTTTTAATTCTTTTAGATTTTCCATTTATCTTAGTTTAAGTGTAGCTAAACCTATCAAAGCAAGTATTATGGCAATTATCCAAAATCTAATAACAATAGTTGACTCGGCCCAACCCTTTTTCTCAAAATGATGGTGGATTGGAGCCATCATAAAAACTCTTTTACCTGTTAGTTTATAAGATATTACTTGAATAATAACTGACACAGTTTCTAATACAAATAATCCACCTATAATAGCCAGTACTATTTCATGTTTAACTAAAATTGCTACAGCTGCTAGTGATCCACCTAATGATAGTGACCCTGTATCTCCCATAAATATCTTTGCAGGAGGGGCATTGTACCAAAGAAAACCTAAACAGGAGCCTACTATAGCTCCACAAAAAATCGAGACTTCTCCTACTCTAGGTATAAATTGTATCTGTAAATAGTCAGAAAATATTGCATTGCCTACTACATAGCTGATCAAAGTAAATGACAAAGCAACTAGCATTATTGGAACAGTGGCAAGTCCATCTAAACCATCTGTGAGATTAACAGCATTAGAAGAACCAATTATTACGAATAAACCGAAAGGAATAAAAAATATTCCTAAATCAATAATTAAGTTTTTAAAAAAAGGAAAGTAAAGATAATCAATAAATTGATGGTCAGTAAAATTTACTATTATCATTAAAGTAAAAAAACCAATTATCAATTGACCGGTAAACTTAAGTTTAGAGTTTAGTCCAATAGAATTTTTATGTTTAATTTTTAATAAATCGTCCAAAAATCCTAAAAGACCTAAACTAAATGATATGAATATTAATGACCAAATATAAATGTTGGTTAAATCAGCCCATAATAAAGTGCTTGTAAGCATCCCAATTATAATGATTATACCCCCCATTGTTGGAGTGCCTGTTTTTTTTACTATATGATCAATCGGCCCATCTTGTCTTATTGGTCCAGTTATATCTTTTTTAGAAAAAATTTTAATTAGTGGGCCACCAATTAAAAAAACAATTATAAGAGACGTCATCAATGATAAACCCGTCCTAAAAGTTAAATATTTAAAGACGTTTAAAAAAGAGTATTGTTCAATTAAAGAAGTTAAGAAATTATAAAGCATTATTATTACCTCTTAATATTTTTTTTGATATTTGATTTAAACCAGTTGCATTTGAACCTTTTATCATAAGAAAATCATTTTTCTTAATTAAAGGTAATAGTGTTTCATAAAAATCCGATTTTTCTTGTAAAATATTACCTTTTTTATTTTTATAAATATATTTATAAGTATTGATTATATCTTTTCCGTGAACAAATATTTTATCTATATTAGATTTGTTAATAACTTTTGATAAACCCTCATGTAAAATATGAGATTTATCACCCAATTCGAGCATGTCACCTAAAAGAACGTATTTTCTTTTCTTATTAATATTAAGATTTGAAAATCTTATAATAGATTCTTTCATAGAAAGTGGATTTGCATTATAGCTTTCATCAATCAAGTTAAAATAAATTTTTTTGTGCTTTACTTTATATATTTTTCCTCTTCCTTCGGTAGGACTCATATTCTTTAATGTTTCATTAATTTTACTTACGTCTAATTTAAGTGCTGTAAGTATTGTTAAAATATTTAAAATATTAGAAAGATAATGACCTTTAAATGAAAATTTGTGTTTTTTTTTGAATATACTTGCTTCTAAATCAACCTTATCATAATTTTTTTTTACCTTAATTGGATAAACATCTGCATTTTTTTTCATTCCAAAAGAAAATATTTTTAAATTTTTAGCTTTAGCTTTTTTTCTAAAGTAATTGTAAAATTTTCCATCTCTATTAATTACTAAGTAACCATCCTCACAAATATTATTTATAATTTCACTTTTTGCATTTGCTATTTCTTTTAGATTTTTAAAATTTTCCATATGTGCTTCTGCTACATTTGTAATAACCCCAATATGAGGTTTTACAAGTTTAGAAAGATTTTTGATTTCACCAGTTTTGCTCATTCCAATTTCAAATACACCATAATCATGATTGTTCTCTAAATTACTTAAGCTCAATGGGACCCCGTAATGATTATTATAAGATCTTTTTGAATAAAATGTTTGTCCGTAATTATTGAGTAAATTTCCAATTAAATCTTTAACTGTAGTTTTTCCTGAGCTTCCTGTTATTCCAATAATTTTAGCTTTTGTTTTTTTTCTTTTTAAAATAGCCAAATTATTTAAAAATTTCTTAGTATCTGACACTTTGATTAAGTTTTTTTGATTATTATAATTTTTAGAAACTATACAATATTTTGAACCTTTCCTTAAAGAGTCTGTTATATACTTATGACCATCGTTTCTCGTTCCTTTAATGGCAATAAATAAATTGTTTTTTTTGATATTTTTAGAGTTTATAGAAACTCCTATAAACCCTCTATTAGGATTTATATTTTTATTTAATTCTTTCAGTAAAATCTGATTAGTTAATAAATTTAAATTTTTATTAGATATTTTTTTTTGGTTTATTCTTACCTGTTTAACGAGCTGAAAATCTGATGTTTTTATAATTTTTTTACCGTAATCTTGATAAGACTCATGTCCTTTCCCTGCAATTAAAATTATCTCATTTGGAATAGAGTTAATTAATGAATGAGAGATAGCTTTAGATCTTTTCTCTATCTCTATTAGTTTTGCTTTATCAATAAATTTTATTATGGACTTTCTTATGCTTCTTGGATTTTCATTTCGAGGGTTGTCATCGGTAACATAAATTTTATTACAAAGTTTGTTTGCAATTTTCCCCATAATTTTTCTTTTTTTCTTATCTCGCTCTCCACCACAACCAAATACTATAGTAATTTTTTTATCATAATATTCTGATAATGTTTTTATAACGGTCTTAATTGCGTTTGGGGTGTGTGCAAAATCTACAAAAACTTTAGTTTTATTTGGCAGTATCCTAATCAATTCCAGTCTACCTTTGACAGATTTAATTTTGTTTAGGGATTTTAATATTTTTTTCTTTTTAACACCCAATATTTCACAGGCTAGAATAGCCATAAGGAGATTTTTTTTTTGAAATGTTCCAATTAAATTAAATTTTTTTAAACACTCAAAATTTTTTTGATAGTTTATAGTTTTTAGTCGCAATTTTCTTTTATATGAAATTTTCTTTAAAGTCTTGTATTCTGGTATACTTTCGTCAGTAACTAGAAAACTTTTTTTCTTTAAGATATTCTTAAAGAGTATTAATTTAGAATTAAAATAATTTTTCATATTTTTATGATAATCTAAATGGTCTTGGCTTATATTTGTGAAAATACCACATGAAAAATTTATTCCTTCTAACCTTCCTTGCGCTAGACCATGGCTTGAAGCTTCAATTAAAACATTATCTATTTTTGACTTTTTAATTTCTTTTAGTTCTTTGTGAAGACTAATAATATCTAATGACGTTAGATTAGTTTTTTGAAAATAATTATTTTTTTTAACTCCTAATGTGCCTATTGTTGCAGATTTTACATTATTTAATTTCATTATTTGGTAAAAAAAATCCGCAACCGAACTTTTTCCGTTTGTGCCCGTTACAGCGATGATATTCTTTGGTTTATTATTATAAAAGCTAGAACAAGCAAAAACTAAAGTTTTTTTTTACATTATTTACAGAAATAATATTTATTTTTTTTTTTGATTTTTTCGTTGTTACCACAGCTACAGCACCTTTTTTTAAAGCAAGTTTTATAAATTTTTCACCATTAAATTTATCTCCTTTTAAAGCAAAATATAGATCACCTTTTTTTAAGGTTCTCGTATCTGAAGAAAGACCTCTAACTTTTAAGTCTTCTAAAATTTTAGGACATTTTTTAATGATTTTTTTTAACAACATAATCGATATAAACTTCATCATTATTTATGGCTAAAATAGGTCCAATTTTTTCTATAATTTTGCCAGCTGAATAAACAGCGTTCCATCCAGCCTCATTTCTAGTTCCTTTAATTTTCATACCTCTGTAATCATAAATTAAGTTTTTTGCTATTTTTGGGTCATCGTACATTACGAGTAAGACATAGTTGTTATTTTTTACTGAAAAAGAAGAGATAAATGTATTTATATTCTTTGTTTTATCAAAATAATACTGTGAAGTTCCTGTTTTACCTAAAACATTATATCCAAAGATATCTGCAAGGCTAGCAGTTCCATTTTTATCAGTGACCACTTTGCGTAATATTTTTTTTAATTTGTCACTAGTATCTTTTGAAACTATTTGTTTCCAACTTTTTCCATTATTTTTCTTTTTTGTTAAAGTAGGTGTTATTAACTTTCCGTCATTTATTAAACCCGCGTATACTGTTGCGGCTTGTAGTGGAGTTGTGGTGACACCATGACCATATGAAACTGTTTCTAATTTACATTTATTCCACTCAAAGGGAATTGGAGTACCTATCTCGTTTAGTTCAATTTTAGGTTTATTTAAAATTTTAATTTTTTTAAGAAAATTTTGGTATTTTTCCTCACCTATTATTTTAGCAATTTTAATTGTTCCTATGTTAGATGATTGGACTAAAATATTCTCAACGGACATGGTATTAGGAAATTTTTTAATATCAGATATTTCATAAATAGAACAATTGATTTTTTTTTGTATATCATTAATTGTAGTTTCCGGCTCTACCAGCTTCTCTTCTAGGGCAAGCGCAATAGTAAATGTTTTAAATATAGATCCCAATTCAAACACTCCGTTAGTAATTTTATTCATATATTTATCTTC
>CACKXF010000016.1 GCA_902604065.1 uncultured Pelagibacteraceae bacterium
ACCGTAATATTTTTCTTTGCATATTCAATGGAAAGACTTTTTGACATCCCAATTGTCCCTGCTTTTGAAGCGGCATAATTAGACTGACCTATATTTCCTGTATGTCCGACAATTGAAGTTACATTTACAACTCTACCTGAATTACCTTTAAGCATTTTTTTTATTGCATATTTTGATAATAAAAATGTTGAGCTTAAATTAACATCAATAACTTTTTGCCAATCTTCATCTTTCATTCTTAATGATAAATTATCTCTATTTATACCTGCGTTATTAATAAGAATATCTAATCCGCCTAGTTCGTTTGAAACTTCATCTATAAATTTTTCAATTTCAGAATGAGATGAAATATCAAATTTTTTCACTTTAATTTTATTAAATTCTGTTTTTAACTTTTCTAGTTTTACTGAATTAGTTCCTGTCCCTAGTACGTCAGCGTTAAGCGATAAAAACTTTTTCACTAAAGCACCGCCTATTCCCCCGGTTGCTCCGGTTATTAATACTTTTTTATTTTTTAAATTTATCATTGTATTTTTTTTATATCATCAATTTTATTTATACTTTCAGTAATAGGTTTATCACTAATTCTTTTTACCAGTCCACTTAAAACTTTTCCAGGTCCAATTTCAATAAATTGATTTATTCCATTATTTAACATAAATTCGATACTTTCTCTCCATCTAACTTGGGAAAATATTTGTTTAAATAATAAATTTTTAATTTCTTCATCATTATTAGTTGAGGTTGCATTTACATTATTTACTAAATTAATTGTTGGTTTGCTAAATTTTACATTTTTAAGGGTATTCCACAATTTTTCAGCTGCTGGTTTCATAAGTGAGCAATGAAAAGGAGCGCTTACTGGTAATGGAATAGATTTTTTTTGGTTTTGTTTTAAAATTTCACCCATCTTTTTTAAAGCCTTTTCATCTCCACTCAATATAATTTGACTATTAGAATTATCATTTGCTATTTCACAAACACCTTCTTTTTTATCTAGTTTATTTAATAAATGATTTAATTCATCTCTGCTAAGTCCCATAACTGCTAACATTGATCCTTTACCTAGAGGAACAGCTTCTTGCATGAACTTTCCTCTTAAATGAACTAATCTTAAACCATCTTCGAATTTTAGTGAATTTGATGAAACTAATGCACTATATTCTCCGAGAGAGTGTCCGGCAAAATATTTAATTTTGCTTAGATCATAATTAAATTCTTTTTTAAGAACGCTAAAAATAGCAAAGCTAGTAGTTAGAATTGCTGGTTGAGTAATCTCTGTTTTTTTTAGTTCGTCTTCAGGGCCGTTTAAAATAAACTTTGATAAATTAATTTTCAATATTTCATCAGCTTCAGCGAAGATATCTTTTACTATTTGAAAATTTGCTTCAAATTCACTCGCCATTCCTGGTTTTTGAGATCCTTGCCCTGGAAATAAGAAAGCTATCATTATATTAGATATACACGTCTATTATTAATGTTGAAATGATAAAATTATAATAGTATAAAACGCGCAAATTATAAATACTTATTATTATGAATTTCTACGAACACACAATTGTAGCTAAACAAAACCTTTCTCAAAAGGATATGGATCTAATTGAAAAAAAGTATGAAGACCTAATAAATAAAAATTCAGGAAAAGTGCTTAAAATTGAAAAATGGGGTCTTTTAAATTTAAAAAGAAAAATTAGAAATTATTCTAAAGGATATTTTCTTCATTATAAGCTACAAGGAGAAAAAAAAACTTTAGATGAAGTAAAATTAAAAACTAAATTAGATAATAATATAGTTAGACACCTAACAGTAAAATATAAAAAACTAGATCTCGAAACAGAATATTTTTCGAAAAATAAAAATTAATGAAAAAAAGAAAGAAAAATTTTAAAAATTCAAGAAATTCTCTTAGTAAATTAAGTTTATTTCAAAAAAGTGACTCAAGGTTTTCAAGAAAATGTCCTTTTTCAGTAAAAAATGCTCCGGTTATAGATTACAAAAATATTACTTTATTGCAAAAGTATATGACTGAGTCGAACAAGATTATAACCTCAAAGATAAGCAACGTTTCTTTAGGTAAACAAAAAAAATTAGCTCGAGAAATTAAGAAAGCAAAAATTTTAGGTATATTGTAAAATCATGCAGATTATTTTATTAGAAAATATTGCTAAGTTGGGTAAAATTGGTGATCAAGTTGAGGTTAAAAATGGTTACGCAAGAAATTTTTTACTTAAAAATAATAAAGCATTAAGGGCCAATAAAGAAAACATAGACTTAGTAAATAAAAATAAATCTGAATTAAATAAAAAAAATGCAGAAATTAAAACTAAGTTTATTGAAAAAGCGAATAAGATTAAAAATCGAAAAATAAAGATCTATAAAGCGATCAAAGAAAACGGTGATTTGTATGCTACAATTAAACCCAAGGAAATTTCAAAATTGATCTTAGATGAACTTAAATCTGAAATTGAACCATCTCAGATTGTAATAAAAAAAGAATTAAATAAAATTGGTCAATTTGAAGTAGACATAAACCTTCATTCTGAAGTGCAAACAAAAGTTTTTATTATAATTGAAAAATTAGATAAATTAGAAAGTCGATAACTTTTTCCACAGGTTGAAAAAAAAGTGTGTAACTTAATGTTACAAATCTTAATTTCTTTATTAAGATCTTCTTATGGAAAAATTAGAATTACCCTCAAAAATAAATAATCAACTTGAAATACCTTCAAATATTGAAGCTGAACAACATCTACTTGGTTCAGTATTAGTAAATAACGATATAATCGATGAGATATCGAATACAATAAATGCTGAAAAATTTTATGATCCTATTCATTTAAAAATTTATGAAGTAATCGAAAACTTAAACTCTAAGGGAATGATAGCTAATCCAATTACTCTGAAAAATTATTTTGAAAAAAATCAAGGCTTAGATGATGTTGGAGGAGTAGAATATTTAGTAAAACTAACAAGATTTTCTTCTTCTGTAAAGCAAGCAATAGACTATGCTAAAATTGTCCATGAAAATTATGTAAAACGAGAGCTCATTAAAATCTCACAACATATAAAAGATAATACATTGAATGTCGAAGAAGATAAAACTTCAGAATTAATTATTGAAGATGCTGAAAAGCTTTTATTTGATTTAGCTGAAAGAGGAACTTTTTCACAGTCTTTTATGAAATTTAATTTAGCATTAGATCAATCAATTACAATGGCTGAGCAAGCAATGAAAAATGATCAAGGTATTGTGGGAGTGCCGACTGGATTAACAGATCTTGACGAAAAATTAGGAGGTCTCCATAAGTCAGATCTAGTAATAATTGCTGGAAGACCATCTATGGGTAAAACTGCTTTAGCTACAAATATTGCTTATCATGCTGCAAAAAATATTCAAATAAAAGATCAAAAATCTTCAATTGCATTTTTTTCTTTAGAAATGTCATCTGAACAACTTTCTACAAGAATTTTATCTGAACAATCTCGTATTAAATCAAATGATATAAGACGCGGTAAAGCAACAGAAGAGGAGCTTAATAGATATATTGAAACTTCTAGAGATATATATGAGCTTCCATTGTATATAGACGAAACTCCTGCAATCACAATTTCAACTTTAAGCAATAGAGCAAGAAGAATTAAAAGACTTTTTGGTTTAAATCTTATTGTAGTAGATTACCTTCAGTTAATGAGAACCAATTCAAGAAAAAATGATGGAAGAGTACAAGAAATATCTGAAATCACTCAAGGGCTTAAAGCACTTGCAAAAGAATTAAGTGTCCCTGTATTAGCGTTATCTCAATTATCAAGAGCTGTCGAACAAAGAGATGATAAGAAGCCTCAACTATCAGACTTAAGAGAGTCGGGTTCAATCGAGCAAGATGCAGATGTTGTGTTATTTGTATACAGAGAAGAATATTATGAGGAAAAAAAACAGCCAAAATTAGGATCTATAGAGCATGCTGAATGGCAATCAAAAATGAATGATATTGCAGGACTGGCTGAAATTTTAATAGGAAAACAAAGACATGGTCCAACTGGAAATATACAAGTCGAATTCGAGGGGATGTATACTAAATTTAAAGATTTAAAACGTTAATAAATTTTTCTTTTTGTTCTATAATAGGTTATATCTGTAAAAACTTAGATTATGTTTTTAAAAATTTATAGTAAATTAGTTAACGATTTTCATAAATTAACATTATTTTTACTATTTATATTAATAATTTTTTCTCTTTATTTTTCAAAAAATTTTAATTTAGACGCTTCCTCAGATGCTTTGTTATTGGAGGGTGATAAAGATTTAAAATATCTTAGAGAAGTAAATAATAGATATGGATCAAAAGATTTTTTATTTTTAACTTATTCACCTGTAACAAATTTTACTGACGAAGATACAATAATAAGTATCCAGCTTCTTAAATCAAAAATAGAGAAATTGAGTTGGGTGGATAGTGTAATTACTATTATTGATGTGCCTTTACTAAAAAGTAGTGACGAGCCATTAATGGAAAGACTTAAAAATTATAAAACGCTTTCTTATCCTAATCTTGATAAAAACCGAGGTTTTCAAGAAATACTTAATAGTCCAATATATAAAAATTATGTCATTAGTGAAGATGGGAAAACTTCTGGTATAATAATTTATTTAAAAAAAGATGAGCGATTAAGTGAATATGTTAAATTAAAAGAAAAATATTTTTTCGATAATGAAGAAAAGAAACAAAGTTCTTTGGAAAAAAAGAAATATAAAGATTTTTTAAAAGAGTATGAAGATTATAAAAATTTGTATAACAAAAGGAACCATCAAAATATAAATGAAGTAAGAGATATAATTAGCAAGTATAGCGATAATGCTAAAATTCATTTAGGTGGTATTCCAATGATTGCTGATGATATGATGAGTTATATTAAAAGCGATATTGTAGTTTTTGGAATTGGTGTTTTTATTTTTATTGTATTTACACTTTGGTTTATTTTTAGAAATATTAAATGGGTAATTATACCATTATTAGGTTGTTCAACTTCAGTGATAATCATGATTGGTTTGCTGGGTTTGATGGGGGTAAAAGTAACAGTTATATCATCAAACTTTATCGCTTTAATGTTAATACTTAATATGGCAATGAATATTCATGTAACTGTAAGGTTTCTCCAACTAAAAAAAGAATATCAAAATTTGACCAGACAAGAAGCTGTTTTAGAGACTAGTAAAAAAATGATGCTGCCTATTCTTTATACAGTCTTAACAACTATCTGTGCTTTTTTATCCTTAATATTTAGTGGAATAAAACCTATTATAGACTTTGGGTGGATGATGACATTAGGTTTAATAATATCATTATTGGTTACTTTTTTGCTTTTACCTTGTTTGTTAAATCTTTTATCAAATGAAAGTGAGATTAATATTAGAGACACCGAAAAATCTTCCATTACGTCTGTACTAGGATCCATTGCAAAGAAAAGTAACTTCTTATTATTTGGTGCCACTTTATTAATAATCGTTGCTAGCGTTGTGGGTATTTCAAAACTAGAAGTGGAAAATAGTTTTATCAATTATTTCGATAAAGAAACCGAAATTTATAAAGGAATGAAAAAGATTGACGATGAACTTGGAGGAACTACTCCTCTTAATATAATAATTAAATTTCCAAAAAAAAAGATTGATGAAAATGATGATGAATTTTCTGAATGGGAGGAAGATTCTGAAAGCAGTGAAGATAAAGCAAAATATTGGTTTACAAGGGATAAGATGGATAAAATCTTAAAAGTACATGATTATTTGGACTCATTACCTGAAATTGGTAAAGTATTATCATTTGGATCAATTTTAAGAGTAGCAGAGGATTTAAATAAAAAAGAATTACAAAGTCTAGAAATAGCTGTCTTATATAGTAAAATCCCTCAAGAAATTAAAAGGGAGATTATTTTACCATATATCTCGGTTGAAGAAGATGAGGCAAGAGTCTCTGTAAGGATAAAAGACTCTCTGAAAGATCTTAGAAGAAATGATTTAATTAAAAAAATTGAAACAGAACTCCATACAGACTTAGGGTTAGATAAAAAAGAATATAAACTAGCTGGTGTATTAATTTTATTTAATAATCTATTACAAAGCTTATTTAAATCTCAAATTCTTACTTTAGGTATAGTAATGATAGGAATTTTTGCTATGTTTTTTATATTGTTTAGAAACGTTGTATTGTCATTAATCGGTGTTGTTCCAAATTTTATAGCTGCTTTTTTTATCTTAGGTATTATCGGTTTAATGGGAATTCCTTTAGATATGATGACCATTACAATTGCAGCGATCACTATTGGAATAGCGGTTGATAATAGCATTCACTATATTTATAGATTTAGAGAGGAATTTAATAAAATTAATGATTATCACAAAACTCTAGATAGATGTCATAGCACTGTAGGTATAGCAATTTTAAATACTTCCATAACAATAGTTTTTGGCTTTTCAATTCTTGTATTATCAAACTTTATTCCTACAATATATTTCGGTGTTTTTACTGGTATAGCTATGTTATTGGCAATGATTTCGGTTTTAACATTACTTCCAAAATTATTATTAATTTACAAACCTTTTGATAAAGAAGCTAAAAAACTAATATAAAAAATGTTTAATTTTTTTGAAGATATGACAAGTAGTGTTAATTTATTTGATATTTTTGTAGGTATAATTTTTGCTTACTGTATAATACAGTGTTTTTTAAAAGGCTTTTCTCTAAGTCTAATTTCTTTTATGAAATGGGTTTTTTCTACAATAGTAACAATTATACTGGTTCCAAAACTTCAACCAACTGTGGGGGATTATATTGAGTCAGAATTTATAAATAATGTTGGTTTGGGGGTGGTAATTTTTATTTTTACCCTCTTTTTAACTATTGTTATAGGAAAAGCATTAGGTAAGGCTGTTACTTGGACAGGAGTCGGATCTATAGATAAAACTTTTGGTATGTTATTTGGTTTTTTTAAAGGATATGTTGTTTCAGTGTGTATATTTTCTATATTAAATTGGTTTTATCCTTTTAATAATTGGGGTATATCAGCAGAAGATGCAATTACTTTTAAATTAATTAATAAAGGAAGTGAAATATTAATAGAAGAGTTTCCATCAAGTGAAGATTTCATTGACACAAAGGAAAAAATTGAAAAAATTTAATCTAGATAGGTTAAGAGAAGAATGTGGGGTTTTTGGTGTCTCTAATCACGAAGATGCTGCTAGATTAGTCGCATTAGGTTTACACTCTTTACAACATAGAGGTCAAGAAGGATGTGGAATAGTCTCTTTTGACGGTAATAGTTTTCATTCAGAAAAACGTCAGGGTTTAGTTGGAGATCATTTTACAAACATTGAGACAATTAAAAAATTGCCTGGAAATTCAGCATTAGGGCATAATAGATACTCTACGACAGGTGAAACATCTTTAAGGAATATACAGCCTTTTTTTGCCGATCTTTATCATGGCGGTTTGAGTATTGCACACAACGGAAACTTAACTAATGCTATTACTTTAAGAAATGATCTAGTAAAAAATGGATCTATCTTTAGGACAACTAGTGATACAGAGACGATAGTACAATTAATAGCAAAATCAAAAAGAGAGAAAATATTAGATAAAATTACAGAAACCTTATTTAAAATTCAAGGAGGATATGCCCTTGTTATTTTAACAAATAAAAAATTAATTGGTATACGTGACCCACTTGGAATTAGGCCTTTAGTGATAGGCAAGCTAGGGGACTCATATATATTCGCGTCTGAAACATGTGCTTTAGATATAGTAGATGCAAAGTTTATTAGAGAAGTAGAAAATGGTGAAATTGTAGTAGTAGAAAATAACAAAATAAAAAGTTTTAAACCTTTTAATAAAATTAAGTCTAGGCCGTGTGTGTTTGAGTACATATATTTTGCCAGACCAGATAGTATTTTAAATGGTGAATGTGCTTATGAATATAGAAAGCGATTAGGAGAACAACTTGCGAATGAATCAAAAGTTGATGCTGATATTATCGTTCCTGTACCTGACTCTGGAGTTCCGGCAGCTATTGGCTTCTCTCAATTTTCAAAAATTAAATTTGAACTAGGTCTTATAAGAAACCATTATGTTGGAAGAACTTTTATAGAACCTACACAAAATATAAGAAGCTTTGGAGTAAAGCTGAAATTGAGTTCAACGAAAAGTATTTTAAAAGACAAATCTGTTGTTTTAATAGATGACTCTTTAGTAAGAGGCACAACTTGTAGCAAAATTGTAAAAATGCTTTACAAGGCTGGGGCAAAAGAGGTTCACGTGCGAATAGCTTGTCCAGAAATTAAATACCCAGATTTCTATGGAATTGATATGCCTACAAAAAAAGAGTTATTATCAAGCAATAAAAATAAGAGAGAAATATGCGATTTTCTTGGAGCAAATAGTTTAGATTTCTTGAGTGTAAATGGCTTATACAAAGCTTTATTAAACGAAAAAAGAAATAATTCTTACCCTCAATTTAGTGATCACTATTTTACAGGTGAATATCCAATCGAAGCTTTAGATAAATTAGGTAATGAAAAAATTACACAACTTTCTTTGCTAAGCAATAAGTCAAATTCTTAAAATATTTGAAAAAGTTTGTTTTTTTTTGATACTAAAATTAGTTGATTATTAACAAAAACTATATCACTGTAAACATCAAAAGGTTTTTTTCGAACAGATAAAACTTTAACATTCTTATTTAATTCTAATTCTATAAAAAAGGAATTATCTGATATTAATAATATTTTTTTATTGGATAAAAATAAATTATTAATCTTCTTAATTCTTTTATACTTTTTTCCTAAACTTTTTTCTAATATAGCGTTTAATTGTTTTGAATAAATAATTTTACCGTCATTCTTATCTATAATTACCAAGTAATTATCTTTATTTATAGTGAATATAGAATTTCCTGATATGACTGGAACTACGTCTGAATTTATATTTAAATCCCATATTCTTGAACCGTTTTGATTAAATAGAGATATTTTTTCATAAGTTGTGATTAATATCTTGTTATCAAAAATAATTAAAGGTTTAGCATTAAAAATTGATTGGTCTTGCGAATTAAAATTTCTTACCCAATTAATTATTTTATTATTGACTAAATTGACAGAGTAAAGATTTCCATTAGTATTTAAAAGCAGTAAGTTGTTGTTATCATCTATAACAAAATTATTTTCAAATTTTGATACGGTCTTAGCTGGCTTAGTGTATAATTCATCAACCTTATTTCCATTATTAAGGTTTAAAACAATAATTTTATTTTTTTCATCTGCAATAAAAATATACTTGTCTATAATTTTAATATTTGATCTGAAAGGAATAAGGAAGTTCTTGGCCCAAATCATTTTTTTACTCTTATAATTTAAACAATAGATATAACCTAAATTATCAGCTGCAAAAATTAACTCATCTTTTATTATAAGATGAATTTTTTTTTTTATTTGTTTATGTTTTTTTTTATAAAAATTAAATGAATAAATTTTATTATTTATATCAGTTGAATATACTCCTATATTGCCCTTTTCGTCTGAAAAAAATAAGTTTTTATTTTCATAAAGGATATTTTTGTTTATCAAATTTTTAGAAAGTTTAATTAATTTAATAAAATTTCCGTTATTTGAAAAATCTATGTGACCAATATAATTTTTATTATTTGAATATTTTTGAGTCCAACTATAATTACTATTAATTTCATCAAAAATGATTTTTCTATTACTTAATAAATTTATATTTGAGGAAACATTTTCTTTTTTTTGAAATACTGTTTTTAAATTTTCATTTTTTAATTTTTTATTCGAAATTTTTGTATCACCTGTCCAAATACCAGTTTTATCATCGAAAGAACAACCGAAGATTAATAATAAAACTAATACAAACTTAAACATATCTATTTGTTTTCAAATTTAAACTCTTTTGCTTTTTCAAACTCTCTTTTAGAAATATAATATTTTTTTAAATAGTCTGATGCAGTACTCTTCCAGATTGAGTTAGATTGAATTATCGGCTTAAATGTTTTTAGAAGATCGGCTTCTTCTATTTTATCTCCAATAAAAAAAGTTTTTTTAATAATAATTAAATTTTTGGTTTCTTCATCAAGTTTTGTATCTTTTAAAATCTGGTTAAATAGAGAAATAATTTTATCTTCATCTTTGATAAGATTATTTTCGATTATTAGATTTAGAGCTGACGGTGAATAAAATGTTTCATTTTGATTTATTAACATTATTAAAGAATTTAGGGCTTCATCTCTTTTATCATTTTTAATTAAAATTTGTGCTTTATTAAATGTTTCAGATAACTTAGCTACTTTATTTTTATTTACTTCACCTAAAATTATTACACCAAATATTATTAAAATTATCAAACTGATGATAACGAGGAGTTTTATCTTATTTTTTTCAAAAAATACTGACAAACTAAATTTATTATTATTGTTTTCTTGGTCCATTTTAAAAACTATTTTTTTTTGAAGGAAATTTTTTCGACTTAACATCATTTGAATATCTTTTTACAGCTTTTTTAATTAATTTCTCACTATTTATATATTTTTTTACGAATTTTGGGTAAAAACCACTTAAACCTAATATATCATCTGTAACTAATATTTGACCATCGCACTCTTCGGAAGATCCTATGCCGATAGTAGGTATCCTAATAGATTCGGTTATTTTTTTAGATGTTTTTTTTGAAATACATTCCAGAACTATTGAAAAAGCGCCCGCTAACTCAATTTTTTTAGCTTGATTAATTAATTTTAACTGTTGATTAGAAGTTACACCTTCTATTTTAAAATTTTTTTTAAACTGAGGAGTAAATCCAATATGTCCCATAACATTAATTCCAGAGTTATATAGTGAGCTAACAATATTTAAATTAGCGTAATTGTTTTCTATTTTAACAGCGTCGCATCCAGTTTTTTTAATTAACGATTTTGCATTTATTTTTGCTTCACGAGGATTTTTATAACTACCTTTAGGCATATCTACAACTAAAAGTGATTTTTTAACACCTAGTCTTACAGCTTTTGAGTGATTTTCAATAGTTTCTAAGTCAATTTTATGCGTATTCTTCATTCCATATAAAACATTTGCCATAGAGTCACCTACTAAGATGAGATCACAATATTTGTCTATAATTTTTCCTATATTTTTAGAATATGCTGTTAAGCATACAATTTTGATTTTGCCTTTTTTTTTAATTATGTTTCTAATTTTCTTATTCATTACTCTAATTCAATAGTGCTTGGCGGTTTTGAAGTTATATCATAAACTACTCTGTTTATTCCTGAAACTCTATTAATGATTTTATTTGATATATAAGTAAGAAAATCGTTTGAAAAATTATATTTTGCAGCTGTCATTCCATCTTCAGAGGTTACGGCTCTTAGAAGACATGTGTATTCAAATGTTCGACTATCTCCCATCACACCTACCGTTTTGATTGGCAATAAAGCTGCGTACGCTTGCCATATTTTGTCGTAAAGTTTATTTTCAATTAAACTTTGAATAAATATATCATCTGCCTCTTGTAAAATTTTAATTTTTTCTTCTGTTACCTTCCCTAATATTCTTATAGCTAATCCAGGTCCTGGAAATGGATGTTTTTTTATAATTATATTAGATAACCCTAAAGATTTTCCTAAATTCCTTACTTCATCTTTAAAAAATTCCTTTAAAGGTTCTATTAATTTAAATTTCATTTTTTTTGGTAAACCACCAACATTATGATGAGATTTAATTTTAGAGGTTTTACTCCCTGTCGAAGATCTACTTTCAATTATATCAGGGTATAAAGTTCCTTGGGCTAAAAATTTTACATTTTTAATTTTTAACGCTTCTTTTTCAAAAATTTTAATAAATAAATTTCCTATAATCTTTCTTTTTTTTTCAGGATCAATAATATTATTAAGTCGATTATAAAATATTTTTTTTGAATTAATTAATTTGACATTAAGCTTATATTTTTTTTTAAACATTTTAAAAGTATCTTTAAATTCATTTTTTCTAAGTAGTCCTGTGTCTACCATGATGCATATAAGGTTTTTCTTTATAGCTTTATTTATCAACATAGCAACAACACTACTATCTACCCCACCAGAAAGAGCGCAAATCACTTTTTCTTTCCCAATAGAATTTTTTAAATTTTTAATAATTCTTTTTTTTTCTAAGCCTACAAACCAGTTTTTTTTTATTTTACAAATATTAATAACAAAATTTTTTATTAATTTTGAACCTCTTTCTGTATGAGTTACTTCAGGATGAAATTGTATACCATATATATTTTTAGTTTTATGTTGAATAGCCGTAAATTTAGAATTTACGCTGTATGAAATATTGATAAAATGTTTAGGTAATTTTACTACTGCATCTTGATGGCTCATCCAGACGTTCGATTCATTTCGTTTAAAAAAACCTTTAGTTAAAATCGATTTTGTCTTACTAAAAATTGTAACTTTTCCAAATTCTCTTTTAATATTTTGTTTTTTTATTTTACCACCATACATTTTAGCTATTAACTGTAATCCATAACAAATTCCAAGGATTGGGATATTTTTTTTAAAGATTTCTGACGATATTTTAGGATAACTCTTATCAGTAACTGAGGATGGCCCACCAGAAAATATTATACCTTTAATTTTTTCAAATTTTTTAATATTAGTGAGCTCTTTAAGTGTTATTACCTCACAATAAACACTTAATTCTCTAATTCTTCTGGCTATTAATTTTGTGACTTGCGATCCAAAATCAATGATTAAAATTTTATCTTTCTGCACTGAGAATTTATCTAGAAACATTAATTTTTTAAGGAACTATCTAATTTTAATTGAAGTTTTGCGGATTCTGAGCACAGATTTTTACATATTTTTTTAAAATCTGAAATTAATTTTTTTGTCTCAGAATAATTCGATTTTCTAATTTTTAGTAATATTAAATCATAAACTGCAGATTCATTATTTGGATTAAGCAAGATTACGGTTTTAAGATTTTTTTCTTCCTGTAAATCGTTTTTTTCTATTTTGTAAATTTTTGCTAAATATAAGTATGATTTTTCATTTTTTGGATTAAAAACAATATCTTGTTCAAATTTAAATTTTGCTAAATTAAATTTTTTATTATCAAATAAATTTTTACCATTTTCGTAAAAATTATATTCTGCAAATAAATTTGAATTTAAAAAAAATAAAATTATAGTAAAAAAAATTTTTATTTTAATCATAATTTGTAATTTACTGCACTTCCTATTATTTCAACACTATGTACCATGCTTTCATAAAAGCCTGCTTTAGTAATTTTTATAAATTTTGATTTTTTATTTATTTCATTAATTTTTTTTGCACCTATATAACCCATTGAAGATCGCAAACCTCCTTGTAATTGAAAAATTATATCTTTTACAGATCCTTTGTATTCTACTCTACTTTCAACACCTTCGGGAACGTATTTTGATTTGTCCTTTTGTTTTTTTTGAAAATATCTCTCAGATGACCCTGAGGACATTGCTCCTATCGAACCCATACCTCTATAAAGTTTATAAAATTTTTTTCCAAATTTAAATTTTTTTCCAGGGCTTTCTTCTGTTCCAGCAAATATCGATCCCATCATTATTGCATCTGCTCCGGCCGCAATAGCTTTAATAATATCTCCCGAAAATTTTATTCCTCCATCAGATATAATTTTAATTTTTTTATTTTTTAAGACTGACTTGACATTCATTATTGCTGTTATTTGCGGCACTCCAATCCCTGCAACCATTCGTGTGGTACAAATTGATCCTGGACCTATTCCTACTTTTAAAATATCTGCCCCTGAATTATAAATTGCGGTAGCAGCTTCAGCTGTTGCTATATTTCCAACACACAAAGGAATTTTTTTTGCTATTTTTTTTATTTTGGTTGTCATGTCTAAAACATTTTTACTGTGACCATGCGCTGTATCTATAACTATCAAATTAACTCCGGTATCAATTAATTTTTTTGCTCTAGTGTATTCACTAGGTGATGTTCCTACGGCTGCACCCACTTTATAATTAAATTTTTTAACTTTCTTAATTTCTAAACATTGTTCTTTTATACTTAAATTTCTATGGACAATTCCTAAACCTCCATTTTTTCCAATTTCAATGGCCATTTTTGATTCTGTTACAGTATCCATAGCTGAAGACAGAAACGGCACGTCTAATCTAATTGATGTACTAAGATCTGTTCTTAAATCTGTCTGAGAAGGTATTATTGTCGAATATCTTGGTAATAAAAGTACGTCATCAAATGTTAAAGCTTCTTTTATTGGTTCCATATACACTTATATACAATTTTATAAATTTATAAAGTCTTAATTCCTTTGCAATGTATATAAGTTTCTTTGGAAAAATCTTTACTAGATTTAGGTTTAAAAAAATCGACTTTTTTGAATTTCTTTTTTGCTAAATCCTTTACCTCTAAAAAATCTTGACCTGTAAAGAGTTTGCAAATTACAACTCCATCGTCTTTCAAAACGAATCTCGAAAAGTCAATCACTTGTTGGGTTAAAGCATTGGTTCTAATGCTGTCTAATGACTTATTTCCTGTGGTATTAGCGGCCATATCGGACATTAGAACATCTGCTTTTTCTCCGAGAATTTTTAAAACTTCTTTTTTTGTTTCATCTTTTTGAAAATCTCTACAAATAAAATGAACACCTTGTAGTTTATCCATTTTTTTTAAATCCAATGAAAGAATTTTTGATTTATCTGTATTTTCCTTTGCTACTTGAGACCAGCCTCCAGGATAACATCCCAGATCAACAATAATTTTATTTTTTTTAAAAAATTTAAATTTATTATCTAGTTCAATTAATTTATAGGCAGATCTAGATCTATAACCATGACTTTTAGAATTTTTAAAATATTGATCTCTATGTTGTTTAATAATCCAATCTTTCGAGATTTTGTTTTTTTTCATCACAGAATATCTTCATGGTCTTCCTCAGTTTGATAATCTTTGGTGTCTTTATTTTTTCTTAAATAAGTAAAACACGAAACTGGAATTGAAATAATGTAAACAATTCCAAATACTAATAAAGTTTCAAAGGTAAAAAAAATTAAACTTACTAGAGAAATGCCTATTCCCAATAAAAGAAATATTGTAACTTTAGGTCTAACTTTAATTTTTTTAAATGAGTAAGTTGGTATTTTACTTATCAACAATAAAGCTATCAAAGAGATATATATTGGAACAAAAAAATTATAATTCAATGAAAAATCAATTTCTGATAGATCAACAATAAGTGGAAGTAAGATTAATATAGCTCCAATAGGTGATGGAACACCTTCAAAGTAGTTTTGCTTCCAAGTCTCTTCCTTATTATAAGATGTAAGGTTAAATCTCGCTAATCTTAAAACACAACAAACAGAATAAATTAAAGTTACTGCCCAACCAATTTTTCCATAATTATTTAAATTCCAAAAATACATTATAAAAGCTGGTGCTATACCAAAACTCACAAAATCGGTAAGTGAGTCTAATTCTTTGCCAAATTCAGATGTTCCTTTTATTAATCTAGCTATTCTTCCATCAAGAGCATCTAGGATAGCAGCCAAAATTAAAAATATTACTGCAAGATTATAATTTAAATCTAATGAAAATTTTATTGAACTGATACCAAGACATACGCCAGCTATAGTTAATATGTTTGGTAAAATATATCTAGTTTTTTTTGATGAAACTAATTTAAATTTTTTTTCTTGCATCATTCTTTTGCTAACAAACTTTCACCCGCTACTGTATTTTGACCGATTTTTGCTAATACTTTTTTATTATTAAAATATAAATCTACTCTACTTCCAAATCTTATCATTCCTATTCTTTCTCCTTGATTAAGATTTTGATCTTTACTCACTTCACAAACAATCCTTCTAGCTATTAAACCAGCTATCTGTACAATTATGATTTCTTCACCTTTAGTGGTAACAATCTTATAGTAATTTCTTTCATTTTCTTTGCTGGCTTTATCTAAAGATGCATTAAGAAACTTACCCGGCTTATAAAAAATTTCTTTTACTATTCCTGTTATTGGGGTTCGATTAACATGGCAATTAAATATATTCATAAAAATACTAATTTTTGTAAATTTTTTATTTTCTAACCCTAATTCCTCCGGTCCATTTATTTCAGAAATATCTGTAATAAGTCCATCAGCAGGGCTTACTAAAAAGCTATCATCATTTAAAGAAACTCGATTTGGATCTCTAAAAAAATAATATACCCATATCGTAACAACGAGCATTAAAATGGTTAAGAAATTAGATATAAATAAAAAAATAAATGTTATTATTATTGATATAGCTAAAAATTTATAGCCTTCTTTGTGTAATTTTGGAAAAATGTTATTAATCATATTTGTCAATTAAGTTTGATAATTTCCCTTAATATGTATAAAAATCACACATAATCAAATTGTTTTTATGGCGAAAATTAAGGTTAAAAATCCAATTGTTGAGCTCGATGGTGATGAAATGACCAGGATTATATGGTCATTTATAAAAAAAAAACTAATCGAACCTTACCTGGAACTAGATATTAAGTATTTTGACTTAGGAATTGAGAGTAGAGATAAAACATCAGATCAAATTACTGTTGATTGTGCTAATGCAATAAAAAAATTCGGTGTTGGTATAAAGTGTGCAACTATAACACCTGATGAAGCTAGAGTAGAAGAATTCAAATTAAAAAAAATGTGGAGATCTCCTAACGGCACAATAAGAAATATCCTTGGAGGAACAGTTTTTAGAGAACCTATAATTTGTAAAAATGTTCCAAAACTTGTCCCTGGTTGGACCCAACCAATTATTATAGGTAGACATGCATTTGGTGATCAATACAGAGCTACAGATTTTATTGTACCAGGTAAAGGTAAGCTTGAAATGAAATGGACTTCATCTGATGGTAAGCAAAAAAAAGAATTTGAAGTTTTTAATTTTCCTAGTTCGGGTGTCGCATTGTCGATGTATAATTTGGATGAGTCAATTAAAGACTTTGCTAGAGCTTGTATGAATTATGGTATGCAAAGAAACTATCCGGTCTATATGTCTACTAAAAATACAATATTAAAAGCTTATGATGGAAGATTTAAAGATTTATTTCAAGAGATTTATGAAAAAGAATTTAAAGAAAAATTTCAAAATGCTAAATTGACATACGAACATAGATTGATAGATGATATGGTGGCTTGTGCAATGAAATGGAATGGTGGTTATGTTTGGGCTTGTAAAAATTATGATGGAGACGTTCAATCAGATACTGTCGCACAAGGATTTGGTTCCCTAGGATTAATGACAAGTGTCTTGTTATCACCTGATGGAAAAACAGTTGAGTCAGAAGCTGCGCATGGTACAGTGACTAGACATTATCGAATGCATCAACAGGGAAAAGAAACATCTACAAACCCTATTGCATCTATATTTGCTTGGACCAGAGGATTAGCTCATAGAGGTAAACTAGATGATAATGAAGAATTAATTAAATTTTCAAGAAGTCTAGAAGAAGTATGCATTAATACTGTAGAAAATGGTTTAATGACTAAGGATTTAGCTATACTAATAAATAAATCTACAAAGTATCTAACTACAAATCAATTTTTAGAAGCTATAGACAACAACTTAAAAAAGAAGCTTAATTAATTATTTTAGATATTTCTTTAAAAGCATCGTTGATTTTATTTTTATTTACTCCTCCTGCCTGAGCAAAATCTTTTCGCCCTCCGCCTCCTTTACCGCCTAAAATTTTAGATGCAACTTTTACTAATCTTACTGCATCATATTTTATGGTAAGATCTTTAGAAACTCCTACAGCTACACCAACCTTGTTTTCAAAAGTTGATATACTTACTATAATCCCTGAATTAATCTCTTTCTTTCCTTGGTCAATAATTCCTCTTAATTCTTTTGATGGAAAATCTTTTAAAATTTGCTCTCTTAGGATTATATTATTAATTTTTTTATCTTTAATTATATTTTTGTTTTTATCCTTTTTTATATTTTCAATTTTTACTTTATCTAATTGTTTGTTTAAATTTTTTAAATTTTCAGATAAACTTAATTCATTTTTATAATCTAGTTTTAATTTGAATTTTTGAAGCTCTTTTTTTATAGCCTCTATATCCTCTTTTAAATTTTTTTCTTTTAGAGATTTATCTTGTTTTTGAGACTGCTCATATTTTTCCAACTGTTTTTCTCTTAAAGCTTCAACTCTTCTGACTCCAGAGGATATAGATGATTGACTTATAACTTTAAATTTTCCAATTTCTTTTGTACTTTTAACATGTGTTCCTCCACACAGCTCAGTTGAAAAAAAACCATTATTTTCTTTACCCATAAATACTACTCTCACTTCTTCTCCATATTTCTCTCCAAAAAGAGCTAGAGCACCCATTTTTACCGCTTCTTTAGGAGTCATAATTCTAGTTTGAACTTCACTATTTCCTTCAACTATATTATTTACCTTCTCATTGATTTTTGTCATTTCGTTTTCTGCAATGGGCTTGTTATGGCTAAAATCAAATCTTAATCTATTGGGTGAAACCAAAGAACCCTTTTGAGTAACATGTTTTCCAAGTGTCCTCCTTAAGGACTCATGTAACAAGTGTGTAGCAGAGTGATTTGCTTTTGAATTATTTCTTTTTTCAATATCTATTTCTAAATTTACGCTTTGTCCTACTTTAATTTTTCCTTTTTTTACCTCCCCTGTATGTACAAAAAGATCTCCCATTTTTTTTTGAGTATCTTTTACATTTATTTCGCAATCTGACGTATAAATCTTACCTTGATCCCCAACTTGGCCGCCCGACTCACCGTAAAAAGGTGTTTGATTTATTATAATTTCAATATTATCTCCAACACTAGCATTATCAACAAATTTATTATCTTTTGATAATTTTAAAACAATTCCCTCAGCTTTATCAAATTCATATCCTAAAAATTCTGTTGGTTTTAATTCTTCTCTTATTTTAAACCATCTTTCTTCTACAAATTTATCCCCTGATCCTTTCCAATTAGCTCTTGCTAATGTTTTACTTTTTTCCATTTCTTTTTCGAAAGAAGAATTATCAACTTTAATTTTTTTTGTTCTTAAAATATCTGCAGTAAGATCAACTGGAAAACCATAAGTATCGTATAATTTAAAAGCTACAGATCCAGGGAGAGTATTGTTTTTTACTTTACTTAAATTTTCTTCAAGAATTTTCATTCCTCTTTCAAGTAAAGAAGAGAACTTTTCTTCCTCGTTTTTTAATGTTTCAATTATAAGATCTTTACCTGTTGTAAGTTCAGGGTAGCTATTTTTCATTTCATCTAATAAAATATTAAAAAGTTTAAAGAAAATAGGTGATCGACTTCCTAGAGAATGGGCATGTCTCATACCTCTTCGCATTATTCTTCTTAAAACATAACCACGACCCTCATTTGAAGGCAAGATTCCCTCAGCAATTAAAAAACTACTAGCCCTTAAATGATCAGCAATTACTCTATGACTTGCTATTGTTTTTTCATTAATAGGAGTTTTAGTTATATCTGATGATGATGACATAATTTTTTTAAAATGATCTATTTCATAATTATCATGAGTGCCTTGGAGCACAGCGGTCATTCTCTCAAGACCCATGCCTGTGTCTACTGATGGTTTAGGTAGATTTATTCTTTTTTGTTTAGAAATTTGCTCATATTGCATAAAGACGAGATTCCATATCTCTATAAATCTATCTCCATCTTGCTCGAGACTACCGGGAGGCCCGCCTTTTAATTTTTCTCCATGATCATAAAAAATTTCTGAGCAAGGCCCACATGGTCCAGTATCACCCATAGACCAAAAATTATCTGAAGTTGATATTTTAATTATTCTATTCTCATCTAAACCACCTATTCTTTTCCAAAAATTAAATGACTCTTCATCTTCATGAAAAACTGTGACTAAAAGCTTATCTTTTGGAAGTTTAAAATCTTTTGTTAATAAATTCCAAGCATGATGTATTGCCTCTTCTTTAAAATAATCACCAAAAGAAAAATTACCAAGCATCTCAAAAAATGTATGATGTCTTGGGGTGTAACCAACATTTTCTAAATCATTGTGTTTTCCCCCTGCTCTTACGCATTTTTGTGATGTCGTGGCTTTTTTATAAGGTTTTTTTTCTAATCCAGTGAAAACGTTTTTAAATTGAACCATACCTGAGTTGGTAAACATTAAGGTAGGATCGTTATTAGGAACTAAATTGCTAGACTCTACA
>CACKXF010000017.1 GCA_902604065.1 uncultured Pelagibacteraceae bacterium
CTACAAAAATTCATGCAGTTTTATGGGCAAAGAAATTTGCTAAACAAGCTTCCTCAAAAGAATTAAATTTAAGTGACAAATGTAGACAAACACAGATTTTAATAAAGGCCTTGTATGGCTTGAGAGATGGTGAAAGCGCATCATGGGAAAACCCGCAAAATAATACATCAGGTAAAGTTAAAGTTTTAAACACAATAGTCCAAACTGGTGCTTGGGGTTACGGGGGCTGCAGAGATTATTTATCTTATATTAAAATTGATGACAAAGTAGATACTTTTAAATTCAGGGCCTGTCCCAAAGAATTAGGTGCCTTCGAACTTGTTGATAGTGCAGGCTTCCCAATACCTGGTCATTTGTACTTTGCAGGTTGGTATTTTTATGATTATAGATTTTTTGAATGAAAAAAATAATTCCTATATTTATCTTTTTATATAGCTGTACAAATACTGGCTCATCCATAAAAGACTCTCCAGGTATTAAAAACGTTCAAAAAGATAAATGTGAAATTGTTTCTTTTTTTTCTTCTAATGAAAACAAACAAATAGTGAAGTGTAACAGTGGTTATAATTTCCAAATGCCCAAAGAAGAAATTGATAGTAAATCATGTAAATTAGAAAGATACAGAGTAAATTTAGGTGACTCTTATACAATTAAAGAAAGTTTGAAATGCAAAGATTTTGAAAATGAAAACATTATTACTATATATTAAAAAAATAAATATCCTTACTTTTCTAATATTGTTTATTTTATTTCCTTCACAAGTTAAAAGTGAAAATCTAAGTATTTTTACTGAAACTCCAATTATAGTAAATCCAGAGAGTGAGCTTGAAGGTTTTTTAATTGACCTCATTCTAGATAAAATGGTTTATCATTATTATAAGATTCCTAAAGCTGGTGTTAAAAAACATAACTCAACTTTATTTTTATCTATTAGTGATCCCACACACGGAAAAATATATAGTTGGAAAAGTGGAAAATTTTACGGATTAATTAGAATGATTTCATCCAAAAAAGAAAAAGAAAATATTTGTAGAATTTGGCAAGAAGAAATTGGAAAGTTTACCAACGTTGATAATTACGGTAAAAATCCGCATGTGAGAGTGACTAATAAAATTGGTTCTAACAAAGCATGTTTTAATCTTGATAAGGGAAAGTGGGTGATGGTTGATGAAAATTATCACTTTAAAAACTAATTAAAAGTAAGTATAAATAATTATGAAAAAGGTTTTAATTATAATTAGTTTGTTATTGTTTACGTTCGCATGTTCTTCAACTTATAAAGTTAAACCTTATAAAGATAAAACTCCTGACTGGTATATAGTTGATAAAGATGAATGGAGAACAGTTTATGGGAAAGCTCTAGGAGAGTCTGAGTCGTTAGAAATGGCTTCACGAAAAGCAGAGGCACTAGCAGTAAGTAATATTATTTTTAAAATTAAAAGTGAGCTTGACGCTACAAAAAAAGTTTATCTAGCAGATAGATACAAGAAGGTAGACGGCAAAGTATCATCTACTCAAAAAAATAATTTTGAAGAAAAAATAACTATTGCTTTAGATAATTATCAAATTTCAAAGTACAGAGTTTCAAACAAAGAAGTTTTTAGAAATGATGATAATTATAAAGTATTTGTTGAAGTAGCCTTTAAAAAGAAAGAATTATTTAAATCGTTAGACAAAATCAATATTGATTAAGTTTTTTCCATTATTAATCAGTTTAATTCTTTTTTCATGCTCTAAGCAAAATATAAAATTTCATAAAGCATGTAATTTTAAAACCATAAAAGGTAAAGAAGTTCTAGTATGTGATGAGAGGATGTTAAGAAAAGTAAAATCAATTAATTATGAAAACAGAGATTGTGAAAAATTTGAATATGTGACAGTAATTAATGGTGTGGAAGAAGAAAATGTGGGAATTAAATGCAAAACACCCCATGGTTACGAGGTAATTAGGTAATTGAACTGATCATTTATTTTTCATAAAATTAAGATATGAAAAATTTAATAATTATTATAATTTTAGTTGTCCTCTTCAGTTCCGAAGTATTAATTTTCAAAAAAAAAAATTGGAATAAACTAGTTGAAAAAACGGGTGAACAGTATGAAAGAATTATGGAAAAGTTTTAAAGTCCTTCTCTTTCTTTTAACTTTCCCAATATATGCCTATTCTATCGAATTGAGTGAGTATGGATTAAATCTAAATGATTTTTCTGAACTAAAAGAAATAAGAACATTATATATTTCTAAACAAGAGGGAGAAGATAAGTTTATAAATCCAGAGGAGGATTTTAATAATTCGAATAAAATAGAAAATTATTATATAAATAATAATTTTCTATCCGATGAAACAGATACAATTTATCAATTTTGTTGTGACTCTACAGACGATATTAACACAATATTTGTTGGTAAAATTAATGATTCAAGAGAAAAATTTCAAACACTTAATTCCAAAGATGTCCTTAATTTAGACAATGAAATTAAAGTAAAAAACTTATTAGTTTTTCAAAATAAAAAATTAACAAAATCTGTTTTTATAAAGGATGATAAATATAATTTGCTACAGGTAGATCCAGAAAAACAAACCTATACTTTGTATTTGAATTCTCCATTGAAATTCAAAGATACAATTTCGTCTGTAGGAGAAGTACAATGGAGTGATTTTTCAATAACTGATTTTGATTTAGAGATAGAATTTACTCCTGTTTACAAGTCAATTCAAAATTTAACAGAGGGTATTTTTGTTTTTAAAGCACCCCAATTAGATATTTTTCTTATTGCAGATGATAAAAATGGTAAAATTATTTACACAGACGAAAATCTAAAAAAAATTAAATATCACGGAGATTACGATCCAAATGCTGATATTACAAATCCATCAAGTTATTTAAATCCAACATTATTAAATTTTTTACCAACCGATCTAAAAAAAATATTAGATAAAGGAAGAGAATTGGACTCAAATTATCCTCTTAATTACACTTTAGAGGAAATAATGGAGTTAACAAATAATTCTGAAAAACTTAATATTAACACTATAAATTTTGCTAAACAAAAGGAAAGTGAATTAGAAAGTATAATCCAAAAAAAGCAAGCAGAACTAAAAGCAGAAGAAGATAAAGCTAATGCAGAAAAGGTTAAAGCTGCTCAATTAGAAGAACAAAAAGCTGAGGAGGAACGTCAAAGAATTTTAGATCAAAAAGCTGAAGAAGAAAATCAAAGAATGTTAGCTGAATACGAGGCGGCAGAAGCAGAAGAAAAACGAAAAGATCTAATGAAATATGGAGTTATAATATTAATTTCTGCTGGATTTATAGCGCTTGCTTTCTTAACTAATTTTTTGCACTATATTAAAGAATTTTTTAAACAAATATTTGGTGGTATGACAAAAAAGCGGAAAAGTTTTTTACCCAAAAGTGTTTTAGACAAGCATAAGAAATCACAAAAAAAAACAGGTGATTGGATAGCAGATTGGGCAAATAATCAAGGAAGTCCTAAAGCTGCAGCTTTTATGATTACTGGAATTTCAATTTTCTCATTTTTTTTACTTTATGTATCCATTGGTGATGATGGTGAAGCGTCTGGATTTAGTTGGTTTCTTGGATTTGCATTTGCTGCATTTTTTTGGATTGCATGGAAACTTTGGCGTGGAGTTTTTACTTACCATTGTCCAAAATGCCAAAAAATTTATGTTGGAGAAATTTTATCTTCTAAACATATCGGCTCTCAACAACAAGCTAGAAAATATAGAGTAAGAGATAACAGAAGGATAAGATACAAAGACCAAAGAGGTTTATACAAAACTGATCATTATCAGGTTGAAAGAGATGAAACTGGAGTAGAACAAGTTGATACTTATCACAACAAAGTTAAATGTAAACTTTGTAGTCACAAGTGGGAATATAACTCTTCAACATCAACTCGTGTGGCTTAAAATATAGGATAAAATTGGACAACCAGTCCCTACACCAGTCCTTATAAAGGATAAAATCATTTAAAATTTTTAAATGCCTTATTTTACTGGAGGCCACGCCCAGAATCGAACTGGGATAAAAGGATTTGCAATCCTCTGCGTAACCATTCCGCCACGTGGCCATTATTGCTTCTTTTAAATCATTTAATAGCTTCAATAAAGCAAAATCTAAGTCTTTTAGGTTTTTAATGATTTGATATAAACTATATAGGTCATAATAATGGAATTTAAAAAATACAATCACTTGAAAGAAGAAAAAAAAATCTCAGATTTTTGGATAAAAAAAGGTTTATTTAAACCCAAAAAAAACAATCTTAAAAAAAAATTTTCAGTAGTTATACCTCCTCCCAATGTTACCGGAAGACTACATATGGGGCACGCTTTAAACAACAGCCTGCAAGATGTTCTTGTTAGATTTAATAGAATGAAAGGTTATGAAACTCTATGGCAACCTGGAACAGATCATGCAGGAATAGCCACTCAAGCCGTTGTAGAAAAAAATCTTGAAAAAGAAGGTGTTAAAAAAAATGACTTGGGAAGAGATAAATTTATAAAAAGAGTTTGGGAATGGAAAGAAGAGTCTGGTGGTATAATTTTAGATCAACTTAAAAAATTAGGATGTTCTTGTGACTGGTCAAGAACAAGATTTACAATGGATAAAGATCTATCCGAAGCAGTAATAAAAGTATTTGTTGATCTATATAACGATAAACTAATTTATAAAGATAAAAAATTAGTAAATTGGGACACAAAACTTCAAACAGCTATTTCTGATTTAGAAGTAGTTCAAAAAGATGTCCAGTCTCAATTATACTATATCGATTATGAGATTGAAAATTCTGAAGATAAAATCACAATAGCCACTACAAGACCCGAAACAATGATGGGAGATACAGCAATTGCGGTAAATCCTAAAGACAAGAGATATATTAACCTTATTGGAAAAAAAGTAAAAATTCCAATAGTTAACAGAGTGGTAAAAATTATAGCAGATTATTATGCTGATCCAAATCAAGGATCAGGAGCAGTCAAAATAACACCAGCACATGATTTTAATGATTATGAGGTCGGAAAAAGAAATAAATTGAACATAATTAATATTTTTGAAAAAAATGGTAAAATAAATAAAAATGGAGTTAAAAACTTTATCGGCTTAGATAGGTTCGAAGCGAGAAAACTTTTAATTCACCAATTAAAAGAGAAAGGTAATTTAACAAAAATTGAAACTATTAAAAATACAGTTCCTTATGGCGATAGATCAAATACTATCATTGAACCTCTTCTAACGGAACAATGGTTTGTTAATGCAAAAAAGTTATCAAAAAAACCAATTAAAATAGTTAATGAAGGTAAAACTTCCTTTTTTCCAAATAACTGGACTAAGATATATTTTCAATGGATGAAAAATATAGAGCCATGGTGTATTTCTCGACAAATATGGTGGGGACATAGAATCCCAGCCTGGTATGATGAAAGTAATAATATCTTTGTAGCTGAAAAAGAAAGTGAAGCTTTTATTTTAGCAAAGAAAAAAAATAAGAATAAAAAATTTAAGTTAACACAAGAAACTGATGTTTTAGATACTTGGTTTTCTTCAGCATTATGGCCTTTTGCAACATTAGGATGGCCTGCTAAAACAAAAGAGCTTTCTAAATTTTATCCAACTTCAGTTTTAGTAACAGGATTTGATATAATTTTTTTCTGGGTAGCAAGAATGATGATGATGGGTAATTATTTTAATAAACTTACTCCGTTTTATAAAGTTTATGTGCATGCACTTGTAAGAGACGAAAAAGGTCAAAAGATGTCTAAGTCAAAAGGAAATGTAATTGACCCTCTAGAACTTATAAATGAGTATGGAGCAGATAGTTTAAGATTTACATTAATTTCTATGGCTTCTCCTGGAAGAGATGTAAAATTATCAAAAAATAGAGTTACAGGTAATAGAAATTTTATTACTAAAATCTGGAGTGCTAATAATTTTTTAAAAATAAATAATTGCAAATTAGAAAAAAAAATAAACTTTGACTCTATAAAACTTCCCATTAATCAATGGATTTTTAATGAATTTGTTGAAACTCAAAATTTAGTTTCAAAAAATATTGAAGTTTTTAGATTTGATGAAGCAGCTAAACAAGCTTATAAATTTATATGGCATTCTTATTGTGATTGGTATTTAGAATTTTTAAAACCAATATTTAACTCAAAAAACAAAGCTGATGTTAAAGAAGCAAAAAAATTTTCATCTTTTATGATGGCTAATATTTTACAAATTCTACATCCATTTGTACCTTTTTTTACCGAAACAGTTTGGTCAAAAAACAAATACAAATTTGTATTTAAAAAAGATTTAATATCTTCGTCTTGGCCGCAATATAAAAAAGTTAAAAAATACAACAAAAGTCAAACTGACATAAACAATATAATTGAATTAATCTCTAATATAAGATCTACAAAAGCTGAGTTAAAAATTACACCAAAACTATTCTGCGAGTTATCTTTTTCAGAGAAATCAGGAAAGTTAAAAAAGTTAACAAATAATAACCTAACTTTGATCAAGCAAGTAGGTAGAGTAAGCAGTATAATTAATGACAAATACATTGATAAGAACTCGATTGATATTCTAGTTTTAAAAGAAAAAATAACACTTAAATTTGAAGGAGATATTGATTTACTTTCACAAAAAGAAAGAATTTTGCAAAAAATAGGAAGTATTAAAAAACAAATCGATGCTCTTAATAATAAGCTTAAAAATAGGGCTTATTTAAAGAATGCTCCGATCGAGATAGTTCAAAATGACAAAAAATTGGTCAAAGAATTAACTGTTGAAGATGAAAAATTAAGAAGTATTGTATCAAGTATTAATTAAATATGTCTAAAATTAACAAAAAAAAATTACCTAGCCGACACACATCATTAGGACCAGATAGAGCCCCCCATAGATCTTTTTACTATGCGATGGGTGAAACCGAAGAAGATGTGGCTAAACCTTTTGTAGGTGTCGTTTCAACTTGGAATGAAGCAGCCCCTTGTAATACTGCATTAATGAGACAGGCACAATCAGTTAAAAAGGGTGTTAAACAGTTCGGTGGAACACCAAGAGAATTTTGCACAATAACAGTTACAGATGGTATAGCAATGGGTCATGAAGGAATGAAATCATCTTTAATTTCAAGAGAGATTATAGCTGACTCTGCTGAATTAACTGTTAGAGGTCACTGTTATGACGCCTTAGTCGGTATAGCAGGATGTGATAAGTCATTACCTGGTTTGATGATGTCGATGTTGAGACTAAATGTTCCAAGTGTTTTTATTTATGGTGGTTCAATTTTACCCGGAAAATATAAAGGCAAAGATGTAACAGTAGTTGATGTATTTGAGGCGGTAGGAAAACATTCTTCGGGTTCAATGTCATCAGAAGAATTAAGAGAGTTAGAATTAGTTGCTTGCCCAAGTGCAGGAGCTTGTGGAGGTCAGTTTACAGCTAACACAATGGCATGTGTTTCTGAGGCAATAGGTTTGGCTTTACCTTTCTCAGCAGGAACTCCGGCTCCTTACGAAGAAAGAGATAAGTATGCTTTTGAAAGTGGTAAAGCCGTAATGAATCTTTTAGAAAAAAATTTAAAACCAAGAAGTATAGTAACAAAAAAATCTTTAGAAAATGCTGCCACAATAGTTGCAGCAACAGGGGGGTCAACTAACGCAGCACTTCATTTACCAGCTTTAGCTAATGAAATAGGAGTAAAGTTTGATTTAATGGATGTAGCAAAAATATTTAAAAAAACTCCATACCTTGCAGATTTAAAGCCTGGAGGAAAATATGTGGCTAAAGATATGTGGGAAGCCGGAGGTGTTCCAATGTTATTAAAAACTTTATATGAAGGCGGTTTTATACATGGTGAATGTTTGACAGTTACTGGAAAAACTATGAAAGAAAATTTAAAAGAAATTAAATTTAATCCTAATCAAAAAGTACTAAGAGAGTATAATAATCCTTTGTCTCCAGATGGCGGCGTTGTTGGTTTAAAAGGAAATCTGGCGCCCGATGGAGCTATTGTAAAAATAGCAGGTTTAAAAAAGTTGCGATTTACAGGTAAAGCAAGATGTTTTGACAATGAAGAAGATGCTATGAAAGCTGTTCAAACAAAAAAGTATAAGGACGGTGATATAATAATAATTAGATACGAAGGACCTCGAGGAGGACCAGGGATGAGGGAAATGCTTTCAACAACTGGAGCAATTTATGGTCAAGGCAAAGGAGAAAAAGTAGCTTTAATAACTGACGGAAGATTCTCTGGTGCTACAAGAGGTTTTTGTGTAGGGCACGTTGGGCCTGAAGCAGCCCTAGGTGGACCAATTGCCTTAATCAAAAATGGGGACATAATTGATATAGATGCGAAAAATGGAAAAATTAATGTTAGGTTAACAAAGTCTCAGTTAGCATCAAGAAAAAAGAAATGGAAAGTTAAAAAATCTGCCTTTGGGTCAGGCACAATATGGAAATATGCGCAAACTGTCGGACCAGCTTATCTTGGCGCACCCACTCATCCAGGTAAGAAAAAAGAAGTAAAAGAATACTCTAAAATTTAATGAAAATTAGGCCTGTAATTTTATGTGGAGGTGCTGGGACAAGATTATGGCCAAATTCAAAAAAACATCAGGCGAAACAATTTATAGATTTTGGGGGCTGGACATTGTTTGGCAAGACTTTAGAGAGGATTAAGAGTCCTTTATTTGATTATCCTATAATAAGTACTAACTTGAAATACATTAAAGATATTAAAAAAAACTTAATAAAATATAAAATTAAAAAATATAAGATAGTTTTAGAGCCAGTTAAAAAAAATACAGGTCCTGCAATTCTTTCATCGGCATTAATAAAAGATATTCCAGACAAACAACCTTTGCTTTTTTTATCTGCTGATCATTTAATAGAAAAAGTTCACAGATTTAACTCAGAAATTAAAAAAAATAAGAAATTTTTAAATGATAATAATATTTTTATTTTTGGAATTAAACCAAATTCACCTTCTGATCAATTTGGTTACTTCATTACAAAAAGAAGAAAAAAGCTAAATACTGTTTATAAGTTTTTAGAAAAACCAAGTAAGTCAAAAGCTAAAATCATTATAAAAAAAGGTGGATATTGGAACTCAGGTATATTTTTTATAAGAAAAGACTCTTTATTGAATAATTTTAAGAAATATCAAAAAAATATTTACAAAAATTCATTAATAGCTGTAACTAAAAGTAAAATTAGTAATACAACATACTTTTTAAATAAAAGGGCTTTTAATAAAAATCCCTCAAAATCTTTCGATTATGCTATCTTAGAAAAAACTAAAAATATTAATGCTATAAAATTAAATATACCATGGTCTGACCTTGGTAGCTGGAAAGAAATTCTTATTATGTTTTATAGAAAAAAGTCTGAATATTTTAAAAAAAAGAATATTTATCATCGACCTTGGGGTAGTTACGTAAATTTATATAGTGGAAATAATTTTTTAATCAAAGAACTTATTGTCAATCCAAAAGGAATATTAAGTTTGCAAAAACATTTTTTTCGATCAGAACATTGGTTTGTAACTAAGGGGTATCCTAAAATTACAATTAACAAAAAATTTTTTCCAAGTAAACCTTATGAGTCCATATATATACCTAAAGGAGCAATACATAGAATTCAAAATTCTGGAAATAAAGTAGTAAAATTAATGGAAGTTCAATTAGGCTCTACTTTAAAAGAAACAGATATTGTTCGATATGAAGATGTATATGGTCGAGCTAGATAATTTCTAATTCTATAGGAGTGTGGTCCGAAGGTTTAACTTTTGACCTCGGTATCTTATTTATATGTATTGATTTTATATTTTCTATTAAATTATTTGACAGAAGGAAATGATCAATCCTCATTCCATAATTTTTTTGCCAAGAACCAGCAAAATAGTCCCAAAAAGTATATTCTTGTTTTTTTTTATTTTTAAATCGGTAAACATCATTAAAACCCAAATTCAACAGCTCACGAAATTTTTTTCTTATTTCTAATTTACCTAGAGCATCATTTTCGTATCGTTTAAAATCGTAAACATCAATTTCTTCAGGAATAATGTTAAAATCACCAGCAATTAATAAGTTAGAATTATTAAAAAGTTTTTTTTTAATGTTAGAAACAAATTTTTTAATCCAATCCTTTTTATAATTATATTTTTCTGTCTCGACAGGATTTCCATTTGGAACATAAATATTAATTAATTCAATTTTTTTCTTTTTAAGTTTAATTTCACCTGTAATAATTCTTGATTGCTTTAAATCATCAATAATAAAATCTTTATTAATATTTTTAACTTCAACTTTAGATAATATTGCTACTCCGTTATAACTTTTTTGACCATAAACATGAGAGTCATAACCTCTTTTTTTAAATTCCTCATACGGGAAATTTTCATCTTGTGTTTTTATTTCTTGAAGCAATAAAATGTCAGGACTGAATTCTTTTATATAATCTAAAATATTTGTAACTCTGGCTCTAACTGAATTTACATTCCATGAAATAATCTTCATTAAACAGAGAAAGATAAACCACATCCACATGAAGCTGATGCTTTGGGATTATTAATAACAAATGATTGACCGATCATCTCAACTTTAAAGTCTACTGTTGATCCTTTAATAATTTCTAACGAAGTTTTATCAATTAAAGTTTTTCCAAATATTATATCATCTTCTTTAGTCGCATCATCAAAACTAAAATTATATTTAAAACCAGAACAACCTCCTCCTTTTACTGATATTCTAAAATACTTTTTTGAGTCAGTTTTACTGGTGATTTTTTCTATTTGTTCTTCGGCTTTTTTTGTAAAAATGATTTCTTTTGTCATATTAAGTTATTATATAGTATATATTTTATTATATAATTATGCAAAGTAATACCCTTTCGAAGTTATCAGTCTCATCTAAATCAAAGGGTAGGTTTTATGATGAAATAAAAAGTAATTTAAGATCGCCCTATCAAAGAGATAGAGACAGAATTATTCATTCAACAGCATTTAGAAGATTAAAGCATAAAACTCAAGTTTTCGTAAATACCACAGGAGATCATTACAGAACAAGAATTACTCATTCTTTAGAAGTTTCTCAGGTGGCAAGAACTTTAGCTAAGTATTTTAATTTAAATGAAGATTTATCTGAAACATTAAGTCTAGCACATGATTTGGGACATACTCCTTTCGGTCATGCAGGAGAAGAAGCTTTGAATGAATGTATGAAAAACAGCGGAGGCTTTGATCATAATATTCAAACTTTGAGAATAGTTATGCTTTTAGAAAATAAATATTATAAGTTTAATGGATTAAACTTAACTATTGAAACTTTAGATGGATTAATTAAGCACAATGGGCCAATAAAAAACAAGGAAAAGTTCAATAAAATACTTGGCTCAAACTTTTTCCAAAAAAAAATTAATTTCATTACTAGCCCCTCTTTAGAAGCGCAAATTGCATCCATTTCTGACGATATTGCGTATAACAGTCATGATCTTGAAGATGGATTAAAAGCAAAACTTTTTACACTAAACGATATGAACTCAATACCTGTTCTTAAAGAAATTATCTTTAAACATAAAAAAAAAACAAATCGATACCCACAAGAATTAGTATTGAGACAAATTATTCGTGAAATTATTAATGAAATGGTAAAGGATGTAATTTTAAATACTAAAAAAAACATAAAAAAAAATAAAGTGAAGTCTATAAAAGATGTCTACAATTCAGAATATCCCTTGGTGTGTTTTTCAAAAAAAATGAAATTATTTGATCAAAGAGTAAAAATATTTTTAAGAAAAAATATGTATTATAATAAAAAGATTATTCACAAAACTAATTTAGGAAAAAGTATAATTAAAAGATTATTTTTTTTAATAAAAAAGAACCCTCAAAAATTCCTAAAAGTAAGATTTAATAAAGAAATCAACATAGATAGACTTATTTGCGATTTTATTGCTGGAATGACAGACAGATATGCAATAAATTTACACAATAAAATAAAATGAATATATATAACTATTATTTAAAAAAAATTTCTAATTTAATCAAAGATAAAAGTAAAGATTTAGGTCTATCAGAACTAAATGGTTTAAAAAATATTAATTTGGAAACACCCCCCAAAAATTTTGACTACGATCTTTCATCAAATCTATGTTTGGTTTTTGGAAAAAATAACAATTTAAACCCTTTGGATCTGGCAAATAAAATCAAATCTTTACTGTTAGAAAAAATTACTGACTTTAAGGAAATAGAAGTTGCTGGCCCTGGCTTTATAAATATCCGTCTTTCTGAGAAAGCTTTAATTTCAATAATTAATGAGATATTTAATAATGAGGAGCAATTTGGGTCAAAAAAAGACAATTTTTCTTATAATATTGAGTTTGTTTCAGCTAATCCGACTGGACCGATGCATATAGGTCATTGTCGGGGCGCTATTTTTGGTGATGTATTATCCAATCTTTTAGAATTTAATGGGAATAAGGTTACAAGAGAATATTACATCAATGATTATGGTAACCAAATTAAAAACTTTGTTAAATCAGTATATTTGAGAATAAGGGAAATTAAATACAAAGAAAAATTTATTGATGAAAAAGATCTTTATCCCGGAAATTACATTAAAGAAATAGCTCAAAAAATTATTAAAAAAAATCAAAGTAACTTCAAGAGTTTTGAAAAGAATTATGAAATATTATCACAAGAGTCTCTTAAATATTCTATGGAAATGATAAAATCAGACTTAAAAAAATTAGGAATTTCTCATGATAGTTTCATCTCAGAAAAAACAATTGTTAATTCAAATACAGTTGATAAAGCAGTTAATAAACTAAAAAATAATAATTACGTTGAAGAAGGCTATTTAGACCCACCTAAAGGAGAAGAGCAAAAAAATTGGAAAAAAACAAAAAGACTATTGTTCAAATCGGTTTTATTTGGCGATGATATTAATAGAGCTTTAAAAAAAAATGACGGTTCGTGGACATACTTTGCAAATGATTTGGCTTATCACTTTGATAAAGTATCAAGAAATTACGATAGATTAATTAATATATTAGGAGCAGATCACACTGGATATATTAAAAGAATACAAGGAGCTGTAAATGCTTTATCTGACAATAAAGTAAATTTAGAATGTAAAGTTTGTCAACTTGTTAAGTTATTCAAAAAAGGCTCTCCTTTTAAAATGTCAAAAAGATCAGGTGATTTTATAACTGTAAGTGATTTATTAAGTGAGGTTAATAAAGATTCTATTAGATTTATGATGTTAAATAGAAGTAATGACGTAGAATTAGATTTTGACTTTGATAAAGTCTTAGAAAAAAGTAAAGAAAATCCTGTTTTTTATGTTCAATATTGTCATGCAAGGATTCAATCAATTTTAAGATTGATAAATTATAATTTGAATGAAAAAAAAGTTATTAATGAAAGTAAAATAGGATTTAACAAATTTGAAAAAGAAATAATAAGAAAATTATTTGAATGGCCAAAAATTATTAAAATTTCGTCTGATAAATATGAGCCACACAGAATCCCTTTTTATCTTTATGAACTTTCAACTTTATTTCATTCTTACTGGAGCAAGGGAAATGAAGATAATAATTATAAATTTGTAACAAATGGTAAAATTGAGAGACCTAGCGTATTGATTATTATGAATTTGATATTGATTGTTTTAAAAAGTGGCATGAAAATATTAAACGTAGCTTTACCTAATAAAATGTAATGAATAGAAAAATCTTAAAAGCTACAATATTATTGTTCGTGATAATGTTTTTTACGATTATTACTAATTACTACTTTTCAGATAAGAATGTTAATTTATTAAAAAAGAATAGAGATATTTATGATAAAGTAATATTAAACAACATTTCTAAACTACCGGTTTTAAAAAATAATACAAATGATGTAATTACCTTTAGCTCGAATTTAAAAAAAAATGATCAAAATAAATATCGTAGAAGTTTTTGGGAATTATTTAAATAACTTATGTTAAGAAAAGCTATAATAATAAGTCTTTCAGGTTACCAATTAACCAAAAAAGAAATGAATTTATTTAAAAAAAATATGCCATGGGGTGTTATTTTATTTAAAAGAAACGTGAATAATTATAATCAGCTTAAAAAATTAATTGCACGAATAAGAAAAGTTACGAAAGATAAAAACTACCCAATAATGATTGATGAAGAAGGTGGAACAGTCGTAAGACTTAACAATATAATAAAAAATAATTTATTTTCCCAAAAATATTTTGGTGAAATATACGAATCTAGCAATTTAACTGGGATTAGTCTTTACAAACATTATAATAATCAAATTTGTAATATTTTAAAAAACCTTGGTATTAATATTAATACTGTACCAGTTTTAGACAAACTGTATAAAGAAACAAATACATTTTTAAAACACAGAATTTATTCTTCTAAAATAAAAACTATTAAAAATTTATCCAAAGTTTGTATAGAAATTTATAACAAAAATAAAATATTAAGTGTGATCAAGCATATACCTGGTCACGGGTTAGCTAAATCCGACTCTCATTTTAGATTACCAATAATTTACAAAAGTTATAAAAATTTAATAAATAATGATTTTAAGTGTTTCGAAAAAACAAAATCACATCTAGCGATGACCGCCCATGTATTATTTAAAAAGATAGATAATGACAATTGCGTCACTCACTCAAAATTTATCATTAATAAAATTATAAGAAAAAAAATTGGATTCAAAGGTATTTTAATTTCAGATGATATAAGCATGAAATCTTTAAAAAGCGGAATTTTGAACAATGCATTAAAAGCACTTAGTGCTGGTTGTAATTTAACATTATATTGCAAGGGCAATATCAACGAGTCTTTAAAATTATTAAACAAAATGCCCTATATAGACAACTTTACTCAAAAAAAAACATCGGAAATTTATAAATTTTTAAGTTAATATTTATCATGGAGTCGAAAAAAGAAATTAATTTTTCAATTAATATTCCAAACTTTACTGGACCACTAGAGGTGCTACTTGATCTAGCAAAAAATCAAAAAGTAAATTTAAACGAAATTTCTATTACAAAATTAGCAGATCAATTTTTGAATTATATAAAAGATAATGACAATTTAGATTTAGAATCTGCATCTGAATTTCTTCTAATGGCAACTTGGTTGGCTTATTTGAAATCAAAATTATTATTACCTGAAGATGAAGATGATGATTTTAAAGCATTAGAAGTTGCTGAAAGGTTAAAACTACAATTAAAAAAACTTGAATTAATTAGACTATTATCTGATCAACTTCTTAAAAAAAAAAGATTAGGAAAAGATATATTTTTAAGAGGAATGAAAGGAGGTATAAAATCGATTTATACACCTATTTATGAGGTAAGCTTATATGAATTACTTAAAAGTTATGCCAATATTAATATGCAAAAGTCATTTCAAAAAGTTAATATACCTAGACTACCCGTATTAACGACAGAGCAAGGAATTTCAAATATAAAAAAACAACTTAATAAGTTAAATGAGTGGACAGATATAAAGGAATTAATACCAGATAGTATGAGAATTGATAAGAAGAAACAAAGAACAGGTTTTACAGGAATATTTGCAGCTAGTCTTGAATTAACTAAAGAAGGGGTTATTAAAATCCTACAAAAAAATATATTTGATAAAGTTTTAATTAAAAAAACAAATGAATAAAAAAAAAAATAATATACTTAAATTCCCTGATAAATTATTAAAGAATGAAAGAAAAGTTGAGGCAATCTTATTTGCTGCTTCAGAGCCACTAGATATAGAAACTATATCTAAAAGAATTGGGTCTGAAAAAGATATTAAAAAAATCTTAGAAAAAATACAAAATGATTATAAAAACAGAGGAATTAACTTAATGTGTGTTAGAAATAAGTGGTCTTTTAGAACTTCAGTTGATCTTTCAAATACAATGGCTTTACAAAAGTCAACACATAAAAAACTATCTAGGGCTACAATTGAAACACTATCAATTATTGTATACCATCAACCTGTCACTAGATCTGAAATAGAACAAATTAGAGGAGTCGCATTTGGAACAAATACCATTGAAACTTTAATGGAACTTGATTGGGTAAGACCCGCAGGTAGGAAAAATGTACCTGGCAAGCCAATACAATATGCTACTACTGATAACTTTTTAAACCATTTTAATATTCAAAAACTATCCGATTTACCATCAATAGATGAACTTGGATCAGCAGGATTAATAGACACATCTTCAGTAAATTCATCCATTTTTGGCACTAGTAAATTTTTTAAAGAACAAAGCAATAATTCAAATGAAGATATTTATTCTGAAATAGAAGAAGCATTAGATAAAAACGACAAAATTACAGAATAAAGTTATTTATTTAGTTCTAAATATTGTATATAAATAATTTATGAGTATAGGATTTTGGCAAATAGCTATTGTAGTTGTATTAGTTGTACTATTATTTGGTAGAGGAAAAATATCAGATTTAATGGGAGATGTAGCCAAAGGAATAAAAAGTTTTAAAAAAGGTATTTCTGAAAATCCTGATTCTACAAATAAAGATTCTGACGATAAAAATAATCCTAGTAATAATTAATTTTAATGCCACAGATAGGTTGGTTTGAATTACTTTTAATAATAATAATCGCAATTATAGTAATTGGGCCTAAAGATTTTCCAATAGTTTTAAAAAAAATTGGCTCTTGGGTAGGTACAATAAAAAGATATTTTTCTGATGTTCAAAAAAATGTAAATGAGATCACAAATTTAGAAGAAGAAAATAAAAAAGAAAAATCTGATGAGTAAAAATGACAATGTATCAAAAGGATCTTTTATAAGTCATCTAACTGAGTTGAGACAAAGATTGTTAAAATCTTTTATATTTTTATTAATTTCTTTTATAATAAGTTATATTTTTTCTGAAGATATTTATCAATTTTTAGTAAAACCTTATTCCGATGCAATAATTGAAAACAATCTAGATAGAAGACTAATTTTTACTGCTTTGCATGAAGCATTTCTAACATATTTAAAAGTTGCTTTCTTCACTTCAATTTTTATAACAAGTCCAATTTTTATAACACAAATTTGGAAATTTATTGCACCCGGTCTTTACAACAACGAAAAAAAAGCTTTCCTCCCTTATTTAATCGCTACGCCATTGCTTTTTATTTTTGGAGGATTTTTAGTTTATTATTTCATTATGCCTTTAGCAATTAAGTTTTTTTTAGGATTTGAAACTGTTCAAGATAGTAATTCTATAGCTATACAACTTGAAGCAAAAGTAAATGAATACCTATCACTTGTTATGAGATTAATATTTGCTTTTGGAATCAGTTTTCAACTTCCGGTAGTTCTTAGTTTATTAGCACGAATAGGAGTTGTAAATTCAAAATTTTTAAAAGAAAGAAGAAAATATGTTGTAATAATTATTTTTGCTGTTGCAGCAATTTTAACTCCCCCAGACCCGATCACTCAAA
>CACKXF010000018.1 GCA_902604065.1 uncultured Pelagibacteraceae bacterium
ATTACAAGTGGTCATACTTATAAAAATTCAACTGTTTCAGCAAAATCTGGTAAAAGTAATTTCTCTTTCTTTTCTCAAGGAGACTTTGCCTGGTTATTAGATGAAAATGAAGAGAAAAAATTTATTAAATTAATGAAAAGAGCAACTGATTTAATGATTAAAGGCAAAACTAAAGATGGTGCCGAAACGACTGATCATTATTCTATGATGGGATTTACTAAAGCATATAATACTGCCAAGAAGACTTGTAGTTAATGAAAAAAATTGTTTTAGCTTATTCAGGAGGTTTGGATACTTCCATAATTCTTAAATGGTTACAGATAAATTATAATGCTGAGGTAATCGCATATACCTCAAATATAGGTCAAGATTTAAATAAAAAAAAAATAATTCAAAACGCAAAAAGGCTTGGGGTTAAAAAAGTTATTATAGAAGATTTGAAAAATACTTTTGTTAAAGACTATGTCTTTCCAATGATCAGATCCCATGCGGTTTATGAGGGCGTATATTTGTTAGGCACTTCAATAGCAAGACCATTAATTGCTAAGAGACAAATTGAAATTGCAAAAAAATTTAAAGCGTTTGCAGTATCTCATGGAGCTACAGGTAAGGGAAATGATCAAGTCAGATTTGAACTTGGTTATGCTTTTTTTGGCAAAAAAATTAAAATAATAGCGCCATGGAGAGAATGGAAACTTCAATCAAGATCTGATCTTATTAAGTATGCAAAAAAGTATAATATTCCAATTCCTAAAGATAAAAAAGGAGCACCTCCCTTTTCCGTCGATGATAATTTATTTCATGTTTCAACTGAAGGAAAGGTTTTAGAGGACCCAAAAAATGCTCCTCCAGAGTTTATTTTTCAGAAAACTGTTTCACCAGAAAAAGCGAAAAATAAATCCACCAAAATTAAGATAGGTTTTAAAAATAGTGATCCTATATCTATTAATGGAAAGAGATACAAACCAGAGTTGCTTCTAAAAAAATTAAATACAATTGGAGGGGCAAATGGTGTAGGTAGAGTAGATCTTGTAGAGAATAGATTTATTGGAATAAAGTCCAGAGGAGTTTACGAAACGCCAGGTGGGGCTATCTTATATTGTGCCCATAGAGCAATGGAGTCTGTGACGTTAGATAAGGCGACCATGCATGCCAAAGAAAGAATTATGCCGTTATATGCTGAATTGATTTATAATGGTTACTGGTTTTCAAAAAAAAGATTAAATTTGCAAAAAATTGTAGATAAAAAAAGAAATCATGTTAATGGAGAAGTGGTTCTTAAAATCTATAAAGGCAACATCACTATTTTATCAAGAAGATCTAAAAATAAAGCTTATTCGCTTAAGAAAGTTTCTTTTGAGGAAAACAAAACGTTTAGAAAATCCAAAATAGAGAAATTCATAAAATTTCACTCAAAACAATTACATAAACAGTAAAAATTTGTTAAAAGATTAAGTATGAATGCAACGATTCGAAATATCCAATTAGTGGCTGTATTAATTGTACTGTTTGCAACGGTAGTAGCATTCTTTCTTGAAATTCATGAAATGTATGAAAATAGAGACATAAATTTAGCAGATTTACTTCTTATGTTTATATATATTGAGGTTATAGGCCTAGTAAGATCTTACTGGGAAACTAGATCAGTAAGAATAACTTACCCGATGATCATAGCCATTACCGCATTGGCTCGATTCATAATTCTTCAAGATAAAGATCAAGATCCTACAAATTTAATCTATATATCATTAGCAATTTTAATTGTTGCTATAGCAACTGTTATTATAAGATTTAGGAATAGTAAGTTTTTAAAAATAGACAGCACAAAATCTAACGAGCTTTAAAACATTCTAAAGTATTGCTTAACAAACAAGCTATAGTCATAGGCCCTACTCCACCTGGGACTGGAGTAACTGCTCTAACTTTATCTTTGATCTCTTCAAAGTTAACATCTCCAATAATTTTGTTATCAACCTTGTTAATTCCTACATCAATTACAACTGCATCATTTTTAACCCAATCCTTTTTTACTAGATTTGGCACTCCTACTGCTGCAACTAAAATATCGGCCTTTAAACATTCATTTTGTAAATTTTTAGTTTTGGAATGAACTATTGTAACTGTGCAGTTCTCTTTTAATAACAGTTGAGCCATTGGCTTACCGTTTAAATTTGATCTACCAATTATTACAGCGTGTTTACCCGATAAATTCTTTTCCACCTTCTTAATTAACAATAAACACCCTAATGGAGTGCAGGGAACTATTGCTTTGTATCCGGAAGCAAGATTTCCTACATTCACTGGATTAAATCCATCTACATCTTTTAATGGATCAATAGCATTAATGACTTTTTCTTTATTGATTTGGTCTGGAAGTGGTAGCTGAACTAATATACCTGATATATTTTTATCTTTGTTTAATTCTTCAATTTTATTAAGCACCTCTTCCTCACTAACGTCTGATGGGTATTTTATAACATTTGAGTTTATTCCAACTTCCTTAGAATTTTTTTCTTTATTTCTTACATATATTTGACTGGGTGCAAATTCGCCAATTAAAATAACAGTTAGACCTGGTACTTTATTTGTCTTCTTTTTTAGGTTGGCTATTTCATTTTTTATTTCTTCTCTTAAAATAGCAGCTTCTTTTTTTCCATCAATTATCATATTTAAAATAAACTTGGAGCTAAATATTCAAAAACTAAGTTTCTAAAAAACATTAATCCTAAAATTAGTATTACTGGAGATATATCGATAGAACCTAGGTTAGGCATATACCTTCGTATAAAATTTAGAGGAGGTGCTGTTAATCTATAAGAAACATCTAAAATGGCGTAAACAAATCTATTGCTTGTATTAAGTATGTTAAAAGCAACCAGCCAACTTAAAACAGCGTTAATTATAAGAATCCATATATAAAGTGTGATTATATTATCAAATAAAATTAAAGCTGATTTCACTATTTTTTCTCCACATATATTGATGTGCTAGGGAAAGCAAATGATGCTCCATTACCTTCAACAATTTTTTTAACTTCAACGGCTAATCTCTCTTTGACTTTAAGCCACTCGCTCCATTCATTAGTTACTGTAAAACATCTCACATAAAGATCTATTGAGCTGTCTGAAAATTTATCAATACGAACTGCGTGTTCGGTTTCATCTCCTATTTTAAAATCTTTATTATCCTCAATATACTTTTCAATTTGATCTCTAATATTTTTCAACTGATCAATTGTTGAATTATACTGTAATGTAATTATCCAACTAATTCTCCAATGGGTCGTTTCACTAATGTTTATAACTGCATTTTCTGCAAAAGAAGAGTTGGGTATAGTTGCAATAGACTTATCAAATTTTCTTATAACTGTTGATCTAAAACCAATTCTCTCAACAATTCCTTCGATAACACCATCAACAAAAATCCAATCGCCAATCTTAAATCTTTTTTCTACTAAAACTAAAACACCTGAAATTAAATTTTTAAATAAATCTTGAGCACCCAATGCAACCGCAACCCCAAATAAACCCAGACCAGCAATTATTGGAGCAATTTTTATTCCCCAAATATCTAATGTAGCAGCAAAACCAAAAAAGATAATTAAAATTTTATTAGCTTTAACAACCCAGTTTAATAAGTCTTTTGAAAGAAGTTCTTCCACTCTTCTTATCAAATAAGTAAGCGGCTCAACAATTTGATGAATTAACCAAAATATAAGGATAGTTATTAATGAACGATTTATATTATCTATAAAGATTAACATTTTACCGTCAAATTCCATGTAAGAACTTGCTACAAATATTCCTAGCACAATTGGAAGAAATTTAACTGGCCCTTTTGCGGCTTCAACAAGAGCATCATCAAATTTATTTGAAGTTTTTGCTACGTAATTTTCTAACCTTTTTAATATGAAACTTGAAATTAAACCCCTTAATAAAAGAAATAATAATAAAATTATTATTCCTAATCCTATCTGCGTAAAGTTTATTCCAGCAATACCCTGTTGCCAAATTTCAATAAATAAGTTTTGAAAATTTTCTAGTATGCTCATTTTATTCTTTCAAGTTCTATAATTTCATCACCTGGATTAAAAATCTTATTTTTTTTCCATCCAGTTTTAGTAAAAAAATTTACAATTTTTTTACTTATACACATAACTGTTGATTGTGTCATCATTGGAGCTAAAGAATAATTAGCGACTATATTGTTAAAACTCTCTGCGCTTCTTAAAGAATAAACAAATATTACATTTGGTGGATATTTTTTAATTAACTCAATATTTGCATCGTTTAATGATGTAATTTTTTCAGAGATATAATTTATAAACTTTCTCACTTTAAATCCTTCTTTTTCAAGTTCTTTATCCAATTCATATGCTATTTGATCTCCACAAATATAGGCTAAGTTATCATTTTCCTTAAGCTCTTTAGAATTGATAATCAAATTCTTTAAAGCATTAACATTGCCGCTGGCGGATATTGTGTTTGTAAATCCATTAATTCTCGCAATCTTTTCAGTAACCGAGCCAACACAAAAACATTTGATATTTTTTTTCTCTCCTTCAATCCTTAAGTTTTTTACTGCATTCGAACTTGTAAAAATCAGCGCATTATAATTTTGAAGTTTTATAGGATCTAAAATCGCACTTGAAATTTTTAAAGTTGGAATATGCATAATCTTATGACCTAGATTAAAAAGTTCTTGCATTAAATTTTCAGTATCGTTCAGTGGTCTTGTTAAAATTATATTCATCTTTTTTTTTTATAGTAACCTTCAGATTTTTGCAGCAGTTCTTTTCCAGCAGATATCCCGAGTTTTTCTGGAAGTTTTTTCTCTCCGGTTTTTTTTATTGAAAAAGATTTTAAACCATTATCTGAAAATAGTTGCGATGTAATGACAATATTGGTTTTATCTATTTTCGCATACACCCCCACAGCTGTATGACAATCTCCTCCTATTGTTTTTAATAAACTTCGTTCTGTTAACGCACAAATTTTAGTATCTTGGTCATTAATCTTTTCTAAAATTTTTAAATTTTCAAGGTCATCTTTCCTACATTGAACTGCTATAACTCCTTGACCAGCACAGGGAATAATTTTTTCTTCTGAAAAAATTTCTTTAATTTCATGATCAAGTTTAAGAGTTTGAATTCCGGCTAAAGCCAAGATTGTGCCATCGTATTCACCTCTTTTAACTTTGGATATTCTGCTATCAATATTTCCTCTTATGTTTTTACATTTTATATTTTTAAAATGTGATTTAAATTGTAGCTCTCTACGTTTTGAACTTGAACCTATTGTAAGGTTATCACTGTCAAACGATTTTCCATTTTTAAGAACAATACCATCCCTTGGATCATTTCTTTTTAAATAAGCTCCAATTATTAAATCATTTTCTTCAAAAGAGTCCATATCCTTTAGAGAGTGAACAGCGATATCAATTTTTTTATCTAACAATTGATTTTCAATTTCTTTACAAAAAATATTTTTACCACCAATATCTGAGATCTTTTTATCATGAAAAATATCACCAGATGTTTTGATTATTTGAATTTCGATTTCCTTTTCTTTGCCTGATGCTAAAAAAAATAACTTTTTTACTTTCTCAGCGTAAGAAAGTGAAAGTTTACTGCCTCTAGCACCAATTATAATTTTTTTATTCATTTAAGTATTTTTAAGTTTATTTTATAATATCTAATCTAATGGAAAAAAAACTAACTTTTTTAGGCATTGAAACTAGCTGTGACGAAACAGCGGCCTCAATTGTTCAAGAAAATTTAGATGGTAGTGCGAAGGTCTTGTCATCTATTGTATCTAGCCAAATAAAAGAACATGAAAAATTTGGAGGAATAGTTCCTGAGTTAGCCGCTAGATCTCATGTTGAAAATATTGAATTTATAATTTCAAAAGCTCTGAAAGATGCTAAGGTTAATTTTGATCAAATAGATGGGGTCGCCGCTACTGCTGGACCTGGCCTGATAGTTTGTTTAACAGTAGGTTTAAACATTGGTAAAGCCATTGCAGGTTTCGCTGAAAAACCTTTTGTTGCCGTTAATCACTTAGAGGGTCACGCCTTAAGTCCAGCTTTAAATAATAAGATTAAATTTCCTTACTTACTTTTGTTAATTTCTGGTGGTCACTCTCAATACTTAATCGTAAATGATGTTAATGATTACAAACAAATAGGCACAACAATAGACGATGCTTTAGGTGAAGCATTTGATAAAACAGCTAAAATGTTAAATCTTGGATACCCAGGTGGTCCTGCTGTTGAAAAATTTGCTAAGCAAGGGGATAAAAATTTTTATAAATTACCACAACCTATTATTAATAAAGCAGGCTGCAATTTGTCTTTTGCTGGATTAAAAACTGCTGTCTTAATACAATCAAAAAAAATTAAAGATAATAAAAAACTTAAATTTAATTTAGCTGCTTCATTTCAAGAAACAATAAATAAAATTTTGAAAAAAAAAACTAAAGTTGCGTTTCAAGAATTCAATGAATTGACAAAGAAAAAAAATAATATTTTTGTTGTAGCAGGAGGTGTCGCTGCCAATCAGAGTATTCGTAAAAGTTTAAAAGATCTAGCTGAAGAAAATAATTTTAAACCAATATTTTCTGAAATTGAATTTTGTGGAGATAATGCTGCTATGATTGCTTGGGCAGGGATACAAAGGTATAAAAAAAGGTTATTAAATGATCTAAACGTAGAGCCAAAATCAAGATGGCCGCTTGATAAAGAAGCTCAATATATGAAAGGTCCAGGGTTGAAATTATAAAGAATATGCAATATTGGTTAATGAAATCTGAACCATATGTGTGGTCAATCGATCAACAAAAAAAAGCTGGGCCTAACGGAGCTACTTGGGATGGAGTGAGAAATTATCAGGCCGCAAATAATTTGAAAAAAATGAAGATTGGTGATGAATGTTTTTTTTATCATTCAAATGAAGGGAAGGAAATTGTAGGAATAGTGACTGTAACCAAAGAGGCTTTTTTGGATAAAACCGATAAAAAGAAAAGGTTTGTAGCAGTTCAGGTTAGGTTTAAAAGAAAGTTACAAACACCTGTATCTCTTGAAAATATAAAAAAAACAAAGCAAATTTCCCATTTACCACTCATAAAACAGAGCAGATTATCTGTGATGCCTATAGATTTTAAAAGCTGGAAAATAATTTGTAAGATGGGTAAAATCTAATAAAAAAATATAAAAAAGGTTTGTCGTGGCTAAAAGATCAAAAAAAAAGAATAAACGAAAAAAAACTAGATCGAAAAAAGGATCCAGAAAAATGAAAGGATCTAGAAGAAAAGTAAGAAAAAAAAAGCCTTCAAAGTCTAAAGGTGGAAGATCAAAAAAAAGCATTATTGTAAAGGATGAAGAGGGAAATTCAGTTATAAAAGTTTCTGAAGCTTGGTCTAATCAAGCTTTAATAAATAATTCAAAATATAAAAAGAAATATAATTTATCTGTTAAAGAAAATGACAAATTTTGGAAAAAAGAGGGAAAAAGAATTTCTTGGATTAAGCCTTATACTAAAATTAAAGATATAAAATATAGCAAAGATGAAGTAAAAATTAAATGGTTCTACGACGGGACTTTAAACGTTTCAGCAAATTGTATAGATAGACATTTAAAAAAGAACGGTAAAAAAACTGCAATAATTTGGGTTGGAGATGATCCTGCTGAAACAAAAAAAATAACTTACAAAGAATTACATAAAAACGTTAGTAAAGCTGCTAACGCTTTAAAGAGTATTGGAATACAAAAAGGTGACAGAGTAACTATTTATTTAACTATGATACCCGAGCTTGCGTATGTAATGCTTGCTTGTGCAAGAATTGGCGCAGTTCATTCTATTATTTTTGGAGGTTTTTCTCCAGACTCAATAGCGACTAGAATTAATGATTGTGAGTCTGATTATCTTGTTACTGCAGATGAGGGTGTTAGAGGTGGAAAAATAATACCTTTAAAGAAGATAGCTGATGAGGCCCTGTCTCAATGCCCTAATGTGAAAAAATGTGTTGTTGTTAAAAGAACTGGAAATCAGGTGAGCTGGGATGATGAGAGAGATGTTTCTTATGAGGAGTTAATTTCAAAAGTATCTGCTAAATGTGATCCAGAGGAAATGGGTGCTGAAGATCCTTTGTTTATACTTTATACATCTGGATCAACTGGAAAACCTAAGGGAGTGCTACATACTTCTGGCGGTTATCTGGTTTATGCATCTATGACTCATCAATATATCTTTGATTATAAACCTAAAGATATTTATTGGTGCACAGCTGATATAGGATGGGTAACTGGACACAGCTATATAATTTACGGACCATTATCTAATGGTGCTACCACAATCATGTTTGAAGGTGTTCCTAATTATCCTGACAGTTCAAGATGGTGGCAAATTGTAGATAAATATAAAGTGAATATTTTCTATACAGCGCCCACTGCGATAAGAGCTTTGATGAGAGAAGGAGACGAACCAGTAAAAAAAACTAGTAGAAAATCTTTAAAATTGCTTGGTACCGTTGGTGAGCCTATCAATCCAGAAGCTTGGATGTGGTATTACAAGACTGTAGGTGATGCAAAGTGCCCAATTGTCGACACCTGGTGGCAAACTGAAACTGGAGGTATTTTAATTGCACCTCAGCCAGGAGCCATAGATCTTAAACCTGGATCTGCAACGAAACCTTTTTATGGGATTAAACCTGTAATAGTGGATGAAGCTGGTAAAGTTCTTAAAGGTGCCTGTAAAGGGAGGTTATGCATGTCAGCCTCTTGGCCAGGCCAGATGAGAACAGTTTATGGAGACCATAAAAGATTTATAGATACTTATTTTTCTCAATTTGACGGAAAATATTTTACTGGAGACGGGTGTAGAAGAGATAAGGACGGTTATTATTGGATAACAGGTAGAGTTGATGATGTTATCATAGTCTCAGGTCACAATTTAGGAACAGCTGAAATAGAAAGCGCTTTTGTGGCTCATCCGAAGGTAGCTGAAGCTGCAGTTGTTGGATATCCTCATGATATAAAAGGTAACGGATTATATTGTTATGTAACTTTGAACGCAGGTGAACAACCTGACGGAGACTTAGAAAGAGAACTTAAACTTTGGGTTAGAAAACAAATTGGACCTATAGCTACCCCAGACTTGATTCAATTTTCTCCTGGGTTGCCAAAAACAAGATCAGGTAAAATTATGAGAAGAATTTTAAGAAAGATAGCAGCGAATGAACATAATGAGCTAGGGGACACAACTACTTTAGCTGATCCTTCTGTAGTAGACTCTTTAGTAGAAAATAGACAAAACAAAGATTAATTTTTTAAATTTACAGGAATTTTTTCTAAATCCGCTACTACTAACATCCATTTATTTTTAATAGAATTGATTACAACTTCTTTATCTAATTCTTTTAATTCATCAGCTATTGGTGCCCAGTTAAACAATGCATTACAACTGTTATTGAAAGGGCTGTTGCTTGAGTATTCTTTTATATCGAAACTATTTAATTTTTCTTTAAACTTTGTTTTGTATTTTTCACAAATATCTTTTGGTAAACCGGTATGAATTTCATTCTCTAAAATAGTTTCATATATTTTATTTGGATCTAAATTATCAATGTTATATTTTTTATTCAAAAATGAGATAGAAAAAAAAGTTAAATCTGTCACTGCCTCAGAAAAAATGTTCCATTTGGCTTTATTAACTGAGTCAACAAATATATCGTCTGTAAACATCAGATTTTGTTTTAAGCCCATTCTAGTTTTTAAATAACCATAAAGAGTTGATTGTGTAACAAAAGCAGATTTCTCCTTTATGAAGATGGCTAGATCACTCTCGCTATTAATTTTTGAAAACTTTTTGCTTATTTTTTCATAAGGAAAAAGGTAATCCTTTACTGCTGATAAAACCTCAGAAATAGCTTTTAGATTCAATTTCAAGTTGTATACCTTTTTGTCCCTTTTTTTTCCCTTATTTTACGGGAGTTATAGCACTTCATTTTAGGTTTTTTAACTTTTAATTACTGTCAATATAGTTAAGATCCCTCTCAGTTAATTACGTTAACGTAAAAATAGGGGGAAATATGTCAAATAAAGAAAAACATTGGCAGAAAACTAAGGGTCACATGGTAATTACTATGTGTCTTTGGGCATTCTTCTCAATGGTAATTTTCCTTTTCGGAGCAGAAATCAACGGAATGAGCTTTTTGGGTTATCCATTAGCTTATTATATGACAGCACAAGGATCACTTCTTGCGTTTGTTATCATCATTTTTTGGTTTGCAAACAAACAAGAAAAAATTGATGAAGAGTTTGGTTTCGGAGAGAAGGAGGATTAATGTTTAAAGGTGGATTTATACAAAACCTTCCTAAGATTTATGGTTTGTATACCGGAGGCTTCTTAGTTTTCATTTTGATGATGGCTATTGCAGAACAAGCCGGTGTAACAGCAAAAACAATTGGTATTTTGTTTGTTGCATTTACCGTAGCGATTTATGCCTTAATTGGTTATTTATCTAGAACGGTACAGGTAGACGCATATTATCTTGCAGGAAGACAAGTCCCAACAGTGTTTAATGGAATGGCGACAGCTGCTGACTGGATGTCAGGTGCTTCGTTTGTAGCATTAGCAGGTGGTGTTTACTTCGGTGGTTATAGTTATATGGCCTTCTTAGTAGGTTGGACAGGTGGTTATGTGCTTGTATCAACTTTGTTAGCACCATACTTAAGAAAATTTGGGTGTTATACGGTGCCAGATTTTATAGGAACAAGATACGGTGGAAACGCAGTTCGTTTCTGTGCAGTATTAGTTCTTGTATTAGCTTCTTTCACTTATGTGACAGCTCAGATAAATGCTACTGGAACTATTGCTGCTAGAGCATTAGGTATTCCTTTTGAAGCAGGTGTATGGGTAGGTTTAGTTAGTATCTTATTATGTTCAATGTTAGGTGGGATGAGAGCCGTAACATGGACGCAGGTTGCACAATATATCGTATTGATTGTTGCTTATTTAATTCCAGTATTCTGGATTAGTAACAAAATCGGTGGCGGTGTATTCCCTCACTTAATGTTAGGTGATGAAGTGCAGAGAATAACTGAGCTTGAAGGTCAATTCGGTTTAGTCAAAAACAGTGCCGCTGATGTAAAAGCAGCAGGTGTTCCTGGTGGATTGAAATCTATCGCAGTAGCACACGCTGGTGTAGGTGCAGGTGGAATGGCAGTATGGAAATACATATCGCTAGCTATCTGTATGATGGTAGGAACTGCGTCGTTACCTCATATCTTAATGAGATACTTCACAACTCCTTCAGTAAAATCAGCTAGAAAATCAGTAGCTTGGTCGCTATTCTTTATTTTCTTGCTTTACTCTTCAGCGCCAATGCTTGCAACTTTGTCTAAAATTTCACTAATAGATCCAAACTTACCGACAGGTATTATTGGAAAATCTATTGCTGATGTACAAAGTATAGAATGGGTCAAACAATGGTCCGCTCAGAAGCAAGTGTTTATTGCTGACTTTAACGGTGACGGCATACTACAGTTAAACGAATGGTTCATGAGAACAGGTGTAGTAGTTCTTGCAACTCCTGAAGTTGCTGGATTACCATATGTAATCTCTGGATTAGTTGCTGCCGGTGGTATGGCTGCAGCGATGTCAACTGCGGATGGATTAGTTCTTGCGATTTCAAATGCGTTATCGCACGATGTTTACTACAACATGATCGATCCTAAAGCGGATGTTAGAAAAAGATTAATAGTTGCGCGAGTGCTATTAATAGTTGTTGGTGCGGCTGGTGCATATATTGCATCAATGCGTATCACTAGTATCCTTGGAGCAGTTGCATGGGCGTTTGACTTTGCGATGTCAGGTTTATTCTTCCCACTTGTACTAGGAGTGTGGTGGAAGAGAGCTACTAGAGAAGGTGCAATAGCAGGAATGCTATCTGGACTGGCTGCTGGAACAATGTATCTAATTTGGGTATATCCTAAGTTTATGGGTAACCCTGCTTGGTTAGGTATTGACCACTTAAGATTTGGTCTAATTGGTGCTCCAGTGTGTTTAATAGTAATGGTTGTTGTAAGTTTAATGACCAAAGCTCCTGATGCTGCAACACAAAGAATGGTTGATGAAGTTAGGGTTCCTAGCGGAAAATCTATTCTTGGTAGAGCGCACTAAGGTAAATTAATAAATTATTTAAGGGGCGATTTATTCGCCCCTTTTTTTTTGTCTTAATAATGGTAATGTAAATTATGCCTATATGGGTTCTTATATTAGATTATATTTTGGGAGTAATAATGTATACGCTGATCGGAAGAGCAGCGATGAATATTTTCCAAAGAGAGGACTCAAACTTTTTCTTCATGCGTATGTTTGTAAAATTTACAAATCCAGTTCTTAAAGTTTTTGACAAAATAACACCTGAATTCTTAGCTAGACCTATTGTTCCATTATATGTTGCATTTTATTTCTATTTGATAAGATTTTATTTTATGCCTTGGTTATTAGGTTATGGGTCCATGGGCATGTTATCTTTTCCAATAGATCATGAATTCTCTAGAGAACTATACAGATTATTTAGTCCAGACAAATAATTTTTTTGACAAGATTGTTATATAAAATATAAATGAAATATGACATCGAATGTAAAAATTTCTCCATCAATTTTATCAGCAGATTTTAGCAAACTAGGTGAAGAAATAGTTGCACTTGATAACGCAGGAGCTGACTATATACATGTAGATGTTATGGATGGACACTTTGTTCCAAATATAACTATTGGGCCCGAGATTATAAAAAAGTTAAGGCCTGTAACCAAAAAAACTTTTGATGTCCACTTAATGATTGAACCTGTAGACAAATATATACAAAGTTTTGCCGAAGCGGGTTCTGACATTATTACATTCCATCCTGAAGCTACTCCCAATACCGAACAAACAATTAAATTAATTAAAAAATTTAATAAAAAAGTTGGTGTCTCATTGAAGCCAAATTCTAATATTAGCCTTATTGAAAAATTTTTGGAAAATATTGATTTAATTTTAGTAATGAGTGTTGAACCAGGGTTTGCTGGCCAAAAATTCATGCCAGATGTTTTACCAAAACTAAAAAAGCTTAAAGAAATTATTAATAACAAAAATTTAAAGATTGATCTTGAAATAGACGGCGGCATAAATTTTGATAACTGTAAAAACGCTATTGATGCTGGTGCAAATGTTTTAGTTTCAGGTTCAACTATATTTAAGCAAAATAATGGGGATTTAAAAAAAAACATTAGCTTATTAAGATCGAGTTAAACAATGATGGGTTTAAAAACTGCTTATTATTATGTTTTAGCAGTTAAAATAAATTTAACCAAAATTTTTAAGAAGATTTACTTTACAACAAGATTATATAAAAAATCTTTAATCTCTAAAGTTCCAAGCCAATTCTTTTTTTTTCCAAATCCATTTTTAATGTCATCTTTTTCAAACTATAAAAAGTTTGCTTTTCAAATAAATAATCTTGACCCAAATAAATTTTGGGATCAAAATAATTCATCCAAAGAAAAAAAGGAATTACATAATTTTTTATGGTTAAGTTCAATTGACCGTAAAGATAATGCTGCTACACTCAGAAAAATTATATCATTATGGAATCTAAAAAATCTTAAATATAGATCTCTAATTTGGGAAACAAGTGTTATCAGTAAACGAATAATGAGCTGGATCCTTAATGCTGATATAATTCTTAAAAATTCAAATTTTGAATTTAAAAGAAATTTTATTGAGTCCATTGTTATTCAGACAAATCACTTAAGAAAAAATTTTAAATACGAGATAAATCATCAAAAAAAGATAGAGGTAATCACAACTCTTATTTTATCTGGATTAGTATTTAAAGAATATGAGGAGAGCTACGAATATGGCTTAAGGGAATTAGAAAAATTAATTGAAACTTTTTTTGATGACAATGGTTTTCCTGTTACAAGGAGTCCTTATGATTTATTAAATCATATAAAATATTTTTTATTAATTAAAGAAATTACGAAAGATGCGCAAAAATATGTTCCAGATTTTTTGGATAATGTGCTTGAAAAGAATTTAGAATGCTTAAAACAGATAACTACACCAATTAATACACTTCCATTATTTAATGGTTCAGTTGAAGAAGATTTGACTAATTTTTATGATTATGTAAATCATTTTAAGATTAAAATAAAAAAACCAAAAGTTAACCCTGGCAATATTTATGTGCTTAAAAATAGGAAAGATGTTATTTATTTTGAAGCCGGAAATCCTCCAAAAAAAAATTATTCTTCTTGTTATCAATCAGGTCCATTATCTTTTGAATACTTTTGTGATGATCAAAAAATAATTACTAATAGCGGGTTTGGGATAAATATTTCTAATAAAGCTAGGCTCTTCAGTAGATTTACTTCTTCGCAGTCTGCACTATGTTTAAACGATACTTCTATAGTAGGATTTGAGAAAAGTAATATGATGAACAAAGCTTACGGGTTTTTAATCAAAAGAGACTTTAAAATTTTAAATTTAGAGCATAAAAATGAGTCAAACGAGATCCAAATTAAAGCTGGACACGACGCATATCTTAAAAATTTTGGTTGTATGCATAATAGAACTTTAAGTATTGATAAAATTAATAATAAAATTGTTGGTCAAGATAAACTTACGCAGAAAAAAGTAAATTTAAAAATTAAGTATGATATCCGTTTTCATTTATATCCAGGTCTAACTGCTGTTCAAACTATAGGAGGAAATACTTTGCTTATTCAGATAAATAAAAATAAAGCTTTGTTATTTTCTACAAATGGAAAAAGCTTAAAAATTGAAAAAAGTATTTTTTTTGGAGGCCAGAAAGTGTTAGATAATTACTGTATAGTAATTTCTGGAGATATAGAAAATAACGAAAAAACTATCGATTGGGAAATAAAAAAAAAAATTTAAAATGAGTAAAATTAAAAACGCTCTAATATCTGTATCTGATAAAGCAAACCTTAAATCTGTTTTACAGAGTTTGAGGAAAAATAAAATAGATATAATTAGTTCAGGCGGAACCTATAAATCAATAAAAAAATTGGGTTTTAAATGTAAAGAAGTTTCAGAATATACTGGATTTGCAGAAATGTTGGAAGGGAGAGTAAAAACTTTACATCCTAAAATTCATTCTGGGATTCTTTTTAACAGAGATAAAAAAACACATATTAAACAAATGAAAAAAGAAAAATTTGAGTCGATAGATTTAGTAATTGTTAATTTTTACCCATTTGAATCAACAATAAAAAAAACAACTAATAGAAATAAAATTATTGAGAATATTGACATTGGTGGTCCAAGTATGGTCAGAGCAGCTGCGAAAAATTTTAAAGATGTAACAATTATTACTGGTAAACAAGACTATCCAGAATTAATCAAAGAATTAAAAAAATTTAAAGGTAGAACAACCTTTAACTTTAGAAGAAAGATGGCTAGCAAAGCTTATGGTCTGACTGCTTATTATGACGCCATAGTGTCCGAATGGTTTAATAGAGATATTGGATTAAAGTTTCCTGAAAGAAAAACTTTTTTTGGAAAAAAGATAAGTCAATTAAGATACGGTGAAAACCCTCATCAAGAAAGCTCGATATATATAAATAGCCTTAAAGGTAATGATATAAATTTACAACAATTAAGTGGTAAGGATTTAAGTTATAATAATTACAATGACATATTTGCAAGCTTAGAAATATTATTTTCTAATTTGAGAGCACCTTCAACAGTAATAGTTAAACATGCTAATCCATGCGGAGTATCTTCTAATAAGTCTGCTTTTCAATCTTTTTTAAACGCACAAGCTAGTGATCCTATTAGCGCATTTGGAGGAATAGTAGCTTGCAATTATAAAATAAATAACAAAATTGCGCAGGAAATTAATAAAACTTTTTTTGAAGTAATCTTAGCAAAAGGCTTTGATGAAAAAGCATTAAGAATATTGAAAAAGAAAAAAAATATGAGAGTGATCGATATTTCAAAATTTAATTATGAATCCAAAACAACGGGTAAGTTTTTTGATAATTCTTTTCTTTTACAAGAAAAAGACAATTTAGTTTTTCAAAAAAAAATGTTGAAATGTGTAACAAAGAATAAACCGTCCAGTAGAGAACTAAAAGACATAGAGTTTGCATTTAGAATATGTAAATATGTAAAATCAAATGCAATTGTAATAGTTAAAGACAATTCAACAATTGGAATTGGAGCGGGTCAACAAAATAGGTTAGACAGTTGTAAAATAGCAGCTCAAAAGGCAAGGAAATTTCAACCAAAAAATCTCAATAATTCAATAGCTGCCTCTGATGCTTTTTTTCCTTTTGTAGATGGAATAAAAACTTTGATTAATGCAGGTGTAAAAACTATTGTTCAACCTGGTGGCTCGATTAGAGACAAAGAAGTTATAGAGGCTGCTAATAAAGCTAAAATCAAAATGATCTTTACGGGGATCAGACATTTCAATCATTAATTAGATTTTATCAATTTTAGCGGCTAGTACGAAATCACTCTCGGCTAAACCTTTAATTGCATGAGTAGAAATTTTTATTTTAGCATAACCCCACCCAAAAGTGATATCCGGGTGGTGACTCTCTGCTTCTGCAATTTTACCTACGCTTAAGATAAATTTTTCACTTTCAACATAATTATGAAATTTAAAACTTTTTTCTATGTAATAATTCTTTTCATCG
>CACKXF010000019.1 GCA_902604065.1 uncultured Pelagibacteraceae bacterium
CAAATTTAGACACTTTAAAAATTTTTTGCACCTCCGCAGATCCTAATGAAATTTCTTTTGTTTCAGGCTCTAATAAACCTGAGAGTTTTTTCTCTATAAATTCTAATGCCTCATATATTATATTAAAATATTTAATTTCAATTTTTTGTTCTTCTGATATTTTTTTAGCTTCTCTATTAGCTTTAACATTAAAACCTATCAACAAAGCGTCTGACGCTTTTGCTAATGAAATGTCAGTTTCATTTATCATCCCTATATCTGATAAAATTATTTTTGCTTTTACCTCGGGGTGGGTAATCTTTTCAATCGCAGTTTTTAAGGCCTCACTCGAACCATGGACATCAGATTTTAAAATAATGTTTAATTCTTCTTTTTCTTCACTTGAGTCAAATAATTTAGGCTTATCATTAACTAGAGGTTTAGATTTTGAAAAACTTGATTCCATATACTCTGAGATTTCTTTAGCTTTATCCTCATTTTCTGTAACCAAAAATTCTGCTCCCGCGAAAGCTGAGCCGTTCATTCCTAATATTTCTACTGGCATAGAAGGTAGTGCTTCATCTAAATTTTTTCCTTCGTGATTTATCATTGCTCTTATCTTTCCATATGTTTTTCCGCAAACAAAATGGTCTCCTCTTTTAAGTTTTCCATTTGAAATTAATATAGTTGATACTGGACCTTTCCCCTTATCTATTTTTGATTCAATTACTACTCCAGTTGCTAAGTCGCTCATAGAGGCATCTAAATCTAAAATTTCAGATTGTAATAATATACATTCTTTAAGTTTATCTAAATTGATTTTTTTTAAAGCTGAAACTTCGACAAATAAAGTATCACCACTTAAATCCTCTGCAACAAGTTCGTAACGCATTAATTCATTTTTAATTTTAATAATATCTTTGTTGGGTAAATCGCATTTATTTATAGCAACAATAATGGGAACTTTAGCAGCTTTAGCATGATTAATTGCTTCAATAGTTTGAGGTTTAATCCCATCATCTGCAGCTACCACTAAGACAACTATATCAGTTATCTTGGAGCCTCTTGCACGCATTTCAGTAAATGCAGCATGTCCTGGGGTATCTATAAATGTTATTAAATTTTTTTTTTCAGTTGTAACCTGGTAAGCACCTATATGCTGGGTAATACCACCATATTCACCTGATACAACATTAGACTCTCTTAGAGCATCTAAAAGAGAAGTTTTTCCATGATCAACATGACCCATTATAGTAACTACAGGAGGTCTTCTTTTTATCTCACCACTAATTATTTTTTTTGTACTTACTTCATTTGACGGCATGTCTTCTAAAATTGGTTTGTGGCCAAACTCTTTAATGATATATTCTGCAGTATCCCTATCAATATTATGATTAATTGTTGCAATTACTTTCATATTAAATAAGAATTTAATAATATCATTTGATTTTTCTGCCATTCTATTTGAAAGTTCTTGTATTGTAATTTGTTCAGGAATTTTTACTTCTCTAATTACTTTTTTATACTCTTTTTTCTCATCACTTTCTGGGTTGCCTTTTTTTTCTTTCAAGCGAGCTCGTTTCACAGCCGCTAGACTTCGTTGTTTAATCTCAATTTCTTCAACATTTAAAGCCCTGGAAACAGTTAGCTTAAAATCTCTTTTATCAATAGGAGTTTTTAATTTTAACTTACTTTTACCACTAGGTTTATCGTCCTTTTTTATAAATGCTTTAGTGGCCTGTTGTTCAATAAATTTTCTAGTGAATTTTTTATTTTTTTGATCAGTTTTTTTAAAATTTTGATCTGACATTGTTGGTTTGACTGAAGTTCTTGATCCTCTAAAAACTTTTTTTTTATTATTTGAAATGGCAAAAGATTTTTTTTCTTCTTTTCTTTGAAAAGAACTAGTGTCAATTTTTTTTTTAAAACCAGAAGAAATAGTAAGTGTCTTTTTTTTTTCTTTATTATTGTCCATATTATTTTTATTGCTTGAATACTATATCTCTAGCAGACATTATAAGTTGATCAGCCTCCTCTCTACTTAGAGAAAATTCTTCAAGATATCCCTGCAATCTAACTTTTTTTCCTTTAATTTCATCATAACCGCCAACCAATTCATCTGTAGATAAATCAGCAAAATCACTTAATTTTTTAATGTTTTTTTGACCTAATATAACTAACATACCTTGTGTCATACCCTTAAGATTAATTAACTCTTCCTCTACACCAAGTTCCTTTAGTTTTTTGCTAACTTCTTCTTTGACTTTAATTAAACTTTCTTTAGATCTTGTTATAAGTTCTTTGGCAGTATCCTCATCTATAGCTTCAATTTTAGCTATGTCTTCTGGATTGGATTGAGATATATCTTCGATGCTTTGAAATCCTTCAGAAACTAAAAGTTGACCTAATGTTTCATCAACCTCTAAATTTTTTATTAAAGTTTCAGTTTTTTCTTTAAAGTCAGCTTGTCTTCTTTCAGAATCTTCTTTATCTGTTAAAATGTCTATTTCAAAATTTGTTAATTTAGAAGCTAGTCTAACGTTTTGACCCCTTCGACCAATTGCCTTACTCAAGTTTTCTTCGCTTAGTATAACATCAATTTTTTTGTTTGATTGATCAATTAAAACTTTTTGAATTTCTGCCGGTGATAACGACTCTGAAATTAAAGTAGGCAAATCTTCAGTCCACTTAATTATGTCTATTTTTTCTCCATGAAGCTCGTTAACTATTGTTTGAACTCTACTCCCTCTCATACCAACACAAGCACCAACCGGGTCAATTGATGTATCTTTAGAATAAACGCAAATCTTAGCTCTACTTCCTGGGTCTCTAGCAACTGATTTAATTTCTATTATTCCTTCATAGATTTCTGGAACTTCTTGAAAAAATAATTTTGCTAAAAATTGTGGATGAGCTCTAGATAAAAATATTTGATGACCTTTAATTTCTTTTTTAACTTCATAACAATATGCCTTTACTCTATCACCAGTCTTTAAAAGCTCCCTAGGAATTAATTCATCTTTTTTAATAACACCTTCTGCTTTTCCGAGGTCAACTATTACATTTCCATATTCTAGCCTTTTGATTATTCCACTTAGAATAAGACCTTGTTTTTCGATAAAATCTTCATATTGTCGATTTTTTTCTGCTTCTCTAACTTTTAAATTTATAACCTGCTTGGCGCTCTGAGCAGCTATTCTACCAAAATCAATTTGGGGTAAATCTTCATATATTTTGTCCCCAATTTTATATTCTTCTGTTTTTTCATTTTGACTATTAGCATCTTTAAAAGAAATCTCTTTGCTAGGGTCTTCAACATTTTCAACAACATCTAAAACCTTTTGAATACTTATGTTACCTGTATCCCTATCTATTTTGACAAAAATATTATTGTTATGACCAAATTTTGTTAAAGCAGCTTTCTCAATAGCGCTTTCCATGGAGCCAATTACTATTTCTTTATCAATTGATTTTTCATTAGCAACTGCATCTACTATTCTTAATAACTCTAGTTTATCTAAGCCTCTATTTAACATTTAAATTCTCCAAAAAAAAATGGGCTAAAGCCCATTTTGTAATTACTAAATTTGAGTACTTTTTATTAAATAATTAAGGTTTTTTCAAGGTTACAATTGAAATAAAGATTTTTTATCTGTCTTTTCCCACGAAAATTCACCTTTACTTGAAGGTTTTCTTCCAAAATGACCATAGGAAGAAGTAATCTCGTAAATTGGTTTGTTAAGCCCTAACATTTCACGAATACCTCTTGGAGATAAATCAAAGTTATGATTAATAATTTTTTTAGCAGCTTCAACTTTATCTTCATCTTTCTCTGCTAATTTCAAGTAGATTGATAATGGTTTCGATATCCCTATAGCGTATGAAAGTTGTATTAAACATTTCTCACTCAACCCTGATGCAACTATATTTTTAGCTAAATATCTAGAAGCATAAGCTGCAGATCTATCAACTTTTGTAGGATCTTTGCCAGAAAATGCTCCTCCTCCATGCGGTGCTGCACCTCCGTAAGTATCGACTATAATTTTTCTTCCAGTTAAACCTGTGTCGCCGTCGGGGCCACCTATAATAAATTGTCCAGTCGGATTTATGTAAACTTCTTTATCTTTCAAACCATTTAGAAATTCTTTTGGTATTGATTTTTCAATATACGGATAAACTAACTCCCTGACTTTTTCTTGATTTAGTTCTTTTGAATGTTGTGTTGATATTACTATTGAAGTTACTTTAACAGGTTTGCCGTTTTCATATTCCATGGTTACTTGGCTTTTTGAATCAGGCTCAATACCTTTGAGACTTCCGGACTTTCTATCTTCAGCCATTAATCTTAAAATTTTATGTGAAAAAAAAATTGGAGCAGGCATTAGCTCTTCTGTTTCTTTGCAAGCATAACCAAACATTATACCCTGATCTCCAGCTCCTTCATCTTTATTATCTTTAGAGTCAACTCCCATAGCGATATCTGATGATTGAGAATGAAGATGTGATTCTATTTTAGTATTTTCTCGCCAAGTAAATCCTTCTTGATCATATCCTATATCTTTAATACAGCTCCTAACCTTTTCTATTATTTCTTCTTTTTTAATTTCTGGGCCTCTAACTTCACCAGCTAAAACAACTTTATTTGTTGTTGTCAAAGTCTCACAAGCAACTCTTGAATAGGGGTCATTTTTTAAATAGCTATCAACTACCATATCTGAAATTCTATCGCACACTTTATCAGGATGGCCTTCTGAAACAGACTCACTGGTAAATAAATAATTATTTTTCATTTTTTTTAAAAATTAAAAAGATTAAAACATATGTAAATAAAAGAACCAAAAATATCAAATCATTTTTATTTCTAGAGTCTTTTTCTAGTATTGGCATCTTATACTCTAAATTGCCAATTTCATTGTTTTTTAAGCTCTTAATGATCTTTCCATTATTACTTATTATTGCACTAATTCCTTTATTAGCAGATCGTATAATAAACTTGTTACTTTCTACTGCACGAAAAATAGCTTTTGAGAAGTGTTGATGAGGTCCAATAGAATTTCCAAACCAGGCATCTTCAGATATATTGATGATCAGGCCTCGGTTGACTTCATGTTTTTGTAATAAACTAGTAAATATTATTTCATAACATATTAATGGAATAATCTGCAAATTATTGTAATCAAAAGTTTTTTTTTGTATCCCTTGGCTAAATGATCCAAGACCCTCTGTAATCTTTTTTAAATTAAATTTGTAGAACAAGTTTTCGAAGGGCAAGAACTCTCCGAAAGGAACAAGCTTAATTTTATTATATTCAAATTGTTTTTTAAAATTATTATCTATTACCAGAAAACTATTATAGAAATCATCATTTTTTTTACTTTTTGTGTTAACACCAAATATTATCAAATGATTTTTAGAAAAATTTTTTTTAATTAAATCTTTATACTTGATGGTTTCCTCGAAATATTGCCCAGAAAGACTACCTTCTGGCCAAATAAATAAGGTTTTCTTGTCTTTATTAGGATCGCTATATTTAATTAATTTTTTAACTCTTTTATCTAATTCTTCCTCATTTAGGTCATATTTTAATTTAAAGTTAGGTGAAACAACTTTAATATTAATAAATTTATTTTCTTTTATAGTTTTTACGTATTCTTGTTGATTTTTATTTATAATATAATCTCCATAGATATAATTAAAAAAAAACAGTAAGGCAGGGAAAAAAATATAAACAAATTTATATTTTTCTTTTTTACAAAATAAAATTGCAGGAATCGTAAAGATAGTAATTACTATTAAATTAAAAGCAAAAACTCCAATTGGGTTTAAAATCTGCAAAATTTCAGCTAGCCATGACCAGCTATATGCCCATAAGTTCCAGGGAAAACCTGTGAAAATTTTAGATCTTAAATAATCAAAAATTGACATCATAGCACTGAAGACCAGTATTGATTTAAAATCAAATTTTAAAAATATTCCGCTAATCATAGTTGCCAAGGCAAAAAATGAGCCCAGGAACAAAGGCAATAATATTATAACAACAGGAATAAAGTCTTTTAAAGTTTCATCAAATTGAAGTGAATTTGATATCCAATAAGTTCCTGTTAAAAAAAATCCGAAACCAAATGAGTATCCTGTTAAAAATAAGTATCTTAGGTAAGCTTTTTTTCTGTAAATATTTTTAGATCTTTTATTTATGCTACATAAAATTAAAAATAATAAGGGTAAAATAATAAAATTTAAAAAAGTTATATTATATGGCTGGAAAGTAAAGACAGTAGCCATTCCAATAATAAAAGGGATAATATAAACTAATAATATTCTACTATTATAAATATAATTAAACATTTTAGCTCAAAATTTTATGAAATTTTCCCTCAATTTTGTTCATCATTTTAAAATCCTTATATTTTTTATGTTGATATCCAAATAGATGAACTAAGGAATGTATCCATAATTTGTCAAAATTTTTCTTAAATGCCTTGACTCCAGATTTTTTATCCAATTTATTTAAATTGATTATTATATCCCCCAAATATACCTTATTTAACTTTAATAGATTTTTTTTTAAATCTTTTTTTTTATAAAAAGGAAATGATAATACATCTGTTGATTTATTTTTGTTTCTAAATTTTTTATTAAGAATTCTTATCTCTTTGTTACTAGCTAACAAAATTGAAAGATGATAATTCTTTTTTTTTGAAAAAAAATTGTCTTTTTTTATCTTTTGTAATCTTCGTTTTAAATAATTGGTGGGATTTTTGATAAACTTAAACCAATCTTTATTTTTGATAATAACATCAGCTTTTATCATCAATACTTTTATTAAATGCTTGTATTATTTTAGTAACAAGTGGATGTCTCACTACATCTTTGTGATCAAACTTAATACTTTTAATTTCACGTATTTTTTCTAAAATTTTTTCAGCTTTTATTAATCCAGAATGAGATTTGTTCATTAAGTCAATTTGAGTTGGGTCACCATTGACAACAATTTTTGAATTTTCTCCAATTCTAGTTAAAAACATTTTAATTTGTGTCAAAGTTGCATTTTGTGCTTCATCTAAAATCGCAAAAGAATTTTTAAGTGTTCGGCCTCGCATAAAAGCTAGAGGAGCTATTTCAATTTCTCCTGTTTCAATTTTTTTATTTATTTTTTCAAATCCAAATAAATCATATAAAGCATCGTATAAAGGCCTTAGATATGGATCGACTTTTTCTTTCATATCCCCTGGTAAAAAACCAAGTTTTTCTCCCGCTTCTACCGCAGGACGAGATAAAATAACTTTATCAACTTTTTTTTCAAACAACATAGTCATCGCTACTGATACAGCTAGAAAACTTTTCCCCGTTCCAGCTGGCCCTAAAGCTAAAGTGATGTCGTTATTAGATAAAGCTTTTATATATTCAGATTGTTTCTTAGATCTAGCAATAATAGTTTTTTTTGGAGTTTTAATAATTTGATCAAGATTATGTATATCAGCGTTATACATCATGTTGTTTTTATCTTTTACTGATAAAATAAGATCATTATCTTCTATAAGACTTGTTTTCAAATATTTGTTTATTAAAAATTTAATTGCTTCTGAAGCTTTATATGTCTCATCTTTATTTCCCTTAATAGTGATTGAATTACCTCTAAAAAATATTTTTGACTTTGTTAATTTTTCTAATTGCTTTAAATTTTTATTAAATTCCCCGACTACTGAAATTAAAATATCATTATTGAAAACTTGTATATTAGTAGTTTCATCATCAACTTTTTTTAAATTGTATTTTTGATCTAAGTTTTCTATTTTAGACATATTTAAGCTGCAATGTAATTGTCATTCTCAATTATATCTCCATAAATAGTATGTTGAGAAAATTTTCTTATGATCACTTTTTTTTCTAGACCAACTAAATTCTTTTTAGAATAAACTATAACTGGATTTTGATATTCATCTCTGCCAAAATATTTATTGCTTTCGTTTATAACTTTATTCTCAAACAGAGTTATCACTGTTTGATTAACTAGTTTTTTTTTATATTCTAGTTTTATTTCATCTGCAATTTTTTGGAATTTTGTTAATCTTTTTTTTGCTATTTCGAAATCAACTTCTTTAATATTATTTGCTGGAGTACCTGGTCTTGGACTAAAAATATAAGAATAAGAATTTATGAATTTAATTTTTTTCATTAAATTGCAAGTTTTATTAAAATCATCATTTGTTTCTCCAGGATAAGCAATTATAAAGTCACTGGCAAATTTTATTTTTGGATTTTTCTCTCTTAGAATATCAATTATATCTAAATATTTTTTTATATCATGTTTTCTGTTCATGTCTTTAAGTACCTTATCAGAACCAGATTGAATCGGTAGATGTAAGAGAGGCATTAGTTTTTTGCAATCTTTATGCGCCTCGATTAAATCTTTTGTCATATCCTTTGGGTGAGAAGTTGTATAACGAATTCTCTTTATTTCTTTTTTTTCTTCCAAGGCATAAATAATATCAGACAAACGCTTATTATTATTTTTAAATGCATTTACATTTTGACCCAACAATGTAATTTCACTACTTCCATTACTGATGAGTTCGTTGGCTTCACTTAGAATTTCTTTAAAGTCTCTAGAATGCTCTGGACCTCTAGTATATGGAACTACACAAAATTTACAAAACTTATCACAACCTTCTTGAATTGTTAGAAAAGAAGAGACTTTAGAATTGTTATTTTTAATAAATTTTAATTCATCAAATTTTTTAATAACTTCAAAATTAGTTATTTCCCTCTGCACGTTTTTGTTTTCTATATCTTTAATTACTTTATTAATGTTTTGATAAGATTGCGGCCCAATAACAGCATCAACATAACGCTCCTTTTTTAAAATCAAATCTCCTTCAGCTTGAGCTACGCACCCTGTAATAATGAGGATTGGTTTTTTTTTATCTTTGTAATCTTTTTTTACTCTTCCGATATCGTGGAAGACTTTTTCAGTTGCTTTTTCTCTTATGTGGCATGTGTTAATTATATAACAGTCTGCTTCTGTTTTTTTTAAAGTAGGTAAATAATTAATCTTTTTAGTAATATCTAGTATTCGATTGCTATCGTACTCGTTCATTTGACAGCCAAAAGTTTTTATAAATATTTTTTTTTTCAATCTATTTTTTATTTTTTGAACCATAAAGCTCTAATTTATGATCTACTAAGTTATAGCCTAATTTTTTTGCTATTTTTATTTGAAGCTCTTCTATATCTTTATCTACAAATTCAATTATCTCACCGCTATGAATATCAATCAAATGATCATGATGTTGGTCCGTTGAAGGTTCGTATCTAGATTTTCCTTCTCTAAAATCATGACGTTCAATAATACCTGACTCTTCAAACAATTTTAGAGTTCTATAGACTGTTGCTATACTAATCTTTTTATCTATTAAGCTTACTCTTTTATGTAGCTCGTCAACATCAGGGTGGTCTTTAGATCCAAATGTCATTTTTGACTCTGAGATAACTTTTGCTATTGTTCGCCTTTGATCAGTCAACCTGACACCTTTTTCTTTACATTTTTCCTCAATTGTGTTCATCAAATAATATTCCTACTTTTTGTAAATTGGCTTAATTATTTTATTCTCAAGTTTATTATTTTTTATTAAAATCTCAATACTTTCAAGGTTTAAATCTGATAAATGATCATTTTTATAGCCATATATTTTTGAGCCATGAACGATTTGAATCCCTTTTGCCACAGATAAAGATATTCTTAATGATGAATAACTTCCAGGTCCCATATTTACTATTATTGAGTATTTATTGCTTAATTTAACCTTATATTTTCCTATGAAATTTATAATATTGCTAACAAGTAAATTGTTGGAGTTAATATTGTTTTGTAATTTTTCTTTAAAGAATTTATTATCTGATTTTAAACCTATTGAATTATTTTTGCCTGTGCAGCTAATTATTAAAAAATTACTAATCATTTTCTTGTTATATTTTCCAGTATCGTTAAATTTAAAATCATCTGAAACAATTTTCGATGATTTTGGTATAATTACTATAATGTATCATCGATTTGAAGAAAATAAATACCCCTCTACGAACATTAAGTTAGTTAATTTTAAAGAACATATCGAAATGATAAAAAAAAGTAATATGGAATTTGTAAATCCTTCTAATTTTGAAGATGACTTAAAAAATAATAAAAATCAAAGAAAGGTTCTTCTTACAATAGATGATGGATATCAATCCTTTTACGATAATGCCTGGCCAATATTAAAAGAATTTAAAATTCCTTTTATTTTATTTGTAAGCACAAGAGAAGTTGGAAAAAAGGGATATATGAGCTGGGAAAATATAAAAGAAATAGAAAAATTTGATTTTGTTGAAATTGGAAATCATAGTCACTCACATGATTATCTTATTGATTTTAAAGATATTGAAATAGAGCGTGATTTAAAAAAATCTATTGATATTTTTAAAGAGAAACTTGGAAAAAACTCTATTTTTTTTTCATATCCATTTGGAGAATATAGTTCTAGCTTAAAAAATATTGTTATTGAACTGGGCTACAAGTACGCTTTCGGGCAACACTCTGGAGTTGCTGATTATACAAAAAATTTTTATGAACTTCCAAGATTTCCAATAAATGAAAAATATGGGGAAAAGAAAAGATTTAAAACAATACTCAAAACTTTGCCGTTTCCATATAAGTCTATTGAACCAGGTGAAAAATATATTAGTAACAAAAATAATCCACCAAAAGTAAGTATTGAGTTCTATGAAAACCTTAAAAACTTAAATAATATAAATTGTTTTTCAAACGAGGAAGATAAGTGGAGAAATTCTAAAATTAATTTTGTCAAAAAATTCAAATTAAATATAAATTTGGAGGGTAAATTTATTACTGAGAGAGGAAGAATTAATTGTTCCCTTAGAGAAAAGAATGGTTTTTATAGATGGTTAGGAATTCAATTCGTAATAAAAGAAAAGTGATTTTAAAGTTGGATATCTTTTTTCACAACAGAATTAGTTAATTGAACAGTCTCAAAGTCTGACAAATCATTTTGTTTAATAATTTGTTCCAAAATATCAGTGTATTCTTTTCCAGTTTGAGCATATCTATTCAAAGTATCTGTTAGAGCTAAACCTTTAATATTTTTATTTCTTTTTCGAATACTACGTCTTTTTTCTCTAAACTCAGAATAGCCTTTATGAGTATTTAAATTATTTTGATAGGCTTTTACCGAGGCCCTTAAGATTGGAAATCTTAAAATTTTATGACCCTCATGTTTACCTTTATTCAAAGGCTCTATCCCTTGACCTGTCCAAGTCCATTGACCAAATATCGCATTACCCTCTAATGCAAATCTAGATGTGCCCCAACCACTTTCCTTTGCCGCTTGAGCTAAGGCAATTGATACTGGAATTATATCCATTCTTTTATCTAATTCAGACATATCAGAATTTTTAACTTTATATTCTCTTAACTTAAGTCTTAACCAAGATTTTTCTTTATCTGACGTCATTTTTTTCGAAGTAATTTTTTTTAATTTAATCTTATCATTTAAAATTTTTTCATTTTCAGCAACTACTAACGGTAAAACAATTTTTATAAATGTTTCTTTTTTAAGTTTTGTATCTTTAATTTCATCTAAGTCTTTCGGGAATTGGGTAAAATATATTGGTTTAACTCTTTTTTGGTATCTTACTGTTTTTAAATCATATTCTACGTCCTCAAATAAACTTAATACTGTTTCTGTTTTTATATTTAAATTAGGTAAGACTAGCTCAGTAACTTGACTGGGTGATTTTTCTTTTTTTGGCTCAGGTTTTTTTATTTTTTTTTCTTCAACTTTTTTTTGAGGATTTTTATTTAGCTCTTTTTTTACCTCTTTTTGTTTTTCAATTTTTTTGGGTTTTTCTTTTTCTATTTGAACTAATTTTGGTTTATCACTTTGAATATATTTTTCTTTAACTGTGAAAAAGACAATGCCTATTGCACATATAAAAACTACTATTCCAAATCCTCTGACTAACTTATTAGCTTGGGACACCTCAACTTTAGAGTTATAAAAACTACTAAATGTTTCTACAAAAGCGTTTGAAACAAAATTAGACACCGTATTGAATAACTTTGGAAACGTATTTAAAATACCAATTCCAATATTTCCTGATTTTCTCCATAGCCTTACAAAAAAATTTCCTACATCGCCAGTAGTATCATCATATAAACCTGAAGCCCCCTTTTTTGTTTTTTTGAAAAATCTTTCTACACCACCTGTCGTCTCACTATAAATACCTGAAACTTCTTTTCCTGCTTTGAAAATTGGATTTGATATACTCTTTTTAAAAAAACTTACGTTGAAATCTTTTGGTATAGGAACATTATTTTTTTTCAAAATATGTTCTATTTGATGTGTGGTAAGATTTTTTTTCTTTTAATATAGTTTTGTATTTCTGAAATTTTGTATATTTG
>CACKXF010000020.1 GCA_902604065.1 uncultured Pelagibacteraceae bacterium
CCTGGTTTTGGCATCGGCATTAGCTGGGCTTCGCCTAAAATTCTTGAAACTCTTAAAGTTGGTTTGGCTCCTTTGCTTATCCAATATTTTACTCTTTCAGCCTCCACTTTTATTCTCTCTTTCTTATCTTTAGGAAGAAGTGGATTGAACAAACCAATCTTTTCTACAAATCTTCCATCTCTAGGTGCTCTACTGTCAGCTACAACGATTTTGTATACCGGTCTTTTTCTTACTCCTCCCATTGATAGTCTTATTTTTAACATACGTTACCTTTCATTTTAGTTGATTTAATAATTCATCAGGAATATTTCCTGATGGAATTCCTTTTCCCTTAGACATTTTTTTCATCATGTCTGACATCATCTTAAATTGTTTTAAAAGTTTATTGATTTTTGAAATGTCTAAACCGCAGCCAATTGCTATTCTTTTTTTTCTTGATCCGCTTATAATTTTAGGATTTTCTCTTTCATTTGGTGTCATTGAAAGAATAATAGCTTCATTATTACTTAACATCTTTTCATCAAAAGATGAATTTTCCATTTGCTGTTTTATCTTATTAGCTCCAGGTAACATAGACATCACGCTCCCCATTCCACCCATTTTTTTCATTTGTCTTAGCTGAGATAGATAATTTTCCATTGTGAAAATTCCCTCTTTAAGTTGAGCTTCAGTATCTTTTAATTTTTTTTCGTCAAGATCTTTTGTTGCTTTCTCAACCAAAGATACAATATCGCCCATTCCTAGAATACGTTTTGCTATTCTTTCAGGATGAAAACTTTCCAACTCATCAATTTTTTCACCAACTCCCATTAATTTTATTGGTTTGCCAGTTACCTCTTTCATACTTAAAGCAGCTCCACCTCTTCCGTCACCATCCACTCTTGTTAGAATAATACTTGAGATGTCAACTGCCTTATTAAATTCACTTGCAACATTTACAGCTATCTGACCAGTAAGAGAGTCAGCTACTAAAATTGTTTCAGTGGGTTTTACTAAACTTTTTATTTTTTTAACTTCTGTCATCATTGGCAAATCAATCTGAGTTCTACCTGCTGTATCAAATATAATGACATCTGCTCCATTTAAATTTGCTGTATTCATTGCTCGACTAGCAATTTCAGAAGGTTGCTGATTTTGAACAATTGGTAAACTTAAAATATTATTATTATCAGCAAGAATTTTTAATTGTTCTTGAGCAGCAGGTCTATAGACATCCAGACTCACTAGCATGGTTTTTTTCTTAAATTTTTTTTCTATAAAATAAGCTAGCTTTGCTGAAGTTGTTGTTTTACCTGAGCCTTGTAATCCTAAAATTAATAAACTAACTGGACTAGAAGATTTTAAATTTATTTCTTCATTTTTATTACCCAATAAATTTATTAATTCATCATTAACAATTTTTACTACCATTTGACCTGGTGTAGTTGACTCTATGATTTCTTGACCTATAGCTTTTGGTTTTAATCTATCTATGAAATTTTTTGTGACTTGTAGTGAGACATCTGCTTCCAATAGCGCTTGTCTAATTTCTACTAAACCAATATCTACTTGCTCCTTTGTTAAAGAAGGAGCCTGTTTTAATTTAGAAAAAATAATTTCTAATCTATTTGTTAAATTTTCAAACATTTATAACCACCCAACACCTATCGCACCAGTGAGCGAACCCTCGCGGACTGGTGTCGATCCTCTTATTTCTAAGAGCACCGCAAAAACACATGTATTTGCGGAAAGTGGCTGAAGTTACAATTAGGGGTTTTAAAAGTCAATGAATAATTATACTAATCAATTATGGCAGCGATTAACGCTTATAGAATGGATGGGCTGGGGAATGATTTTATCATCATTGATAGAAGAGAAAATTCTATAGAGATAAAAAAGAATAAAATTATCGAACTTGGAAACAGAGCCAATATTGGTTTTGATCAAATAATCTTTATTGAAAAACAAAAAGAAGATTCTTATCCAATTACAATTTATAACTCTGATGGTGGAGAAGTAAGTGCGTGTGGAAACGGAGCAAGATGCGTAGCTTATCTTTTAAGTGAAAGCTTAAATACAAAAAAAATACAAATTAAAACAAACAACAGATTACTTAATGCAAAAATAGTAGGAGATTTTCAGGTAGAGTTAGAAATGGGAAAGCCTTTATTTGGTTCAGAAGAGATACCGTTATCAAAAAAGATTGATCCTAGAAACGTGGTTTTAAATATTAATAATCAAACATTTTCTGAAGGATTTTGTTTAAACGTAGGAAATCCACATATAATATTTTTTGGTAAAGATTATTTTAAACATGACTTAAAGGTTATAGGTCCTAAGATTGAGAGTCATGGTCTATTTCCAGAAAAAACCAATGTTACATTTGCTGATGTAATTGACAAAAATAATATTAAAGTAAGTGTTTGGGAACGTGGCTCGGGACTTACAAAAGCTTGTGGCACAGCGGCTTGCGCTACAGCTGTAGCGTCTTTTTCTAAAAATCTCACCGAAAGAGAAGTTTACATTGCTTTTGATCAAGGCTCTTTAAAAATTGAATATGATAGTAACAAAAATATTTTTATGACAGGGCCTGTGTCGAAAATTAAAAAAATGGATATTTCAATATAATGGGTTTATTGGAAAAATTTAAATTTGGATTAAACAAAAGTTCTTCCACATTATCTGAGGGAATAAATAATATTTTTAAAAAAAAAAAAATAGATGGTGTTGTTTTGCAAGAATTTGAGGATTTATTAATTAGTTCAGACGTTGGAATAGAAACTGCTCAAAATCTTAAAAATGATTTTGAGAAATTTAGGATAGATAAAAATTTAGATGATCATAAGGAAATTTTAAAATTGTTAGCCGATAAACTTTCTTTAGATCTTCTTAAATATGAAAAAAATTTAAATGATTTGGGGAATAATAAATCTGCAGTTATTGTAGTTTCTGGAGTTAATGGAGTTGGAAAGACTACGACTATTGGAAAAATAGGAAAATTTTTTAAAGATAATAATAAATCCGTTGTTTTTGGGGCTGCAGACACATTTCGTGCCGCAGCAATTGATCAATTAGAGTTATGGGCTAGAAAAATTAAGGTAGACATTATCAAGTCTGAAACGGGAAGCGATCCTGCTTCGGTGGCTTACAAGACAGCTGAATTTTCCAAAAAAAATCAAATTGATGTTGCTCTAATAGATACTGCGGGTAGATTGCAAAATAAAAAAAACTTAATGGAAGAATATAAAAAGATAATAAATGTCTTAAAGAAAATAGACAACAATTACCCAAATGAAACAATTTTAGTTTTAGACGCAACTACAGGGCAGAATGCGTTAAATCAAGTAGAAGAGTTTTCAAAAGTACATGATCTTACTGGTTTAGTTATTACGAAGTTAGATAGCACAGCAAAAGGTGGTGTCGTTTTAGCTATTTGTAAAAAGTACAATTTACCTATTATTGCATTAGGGATGGGTGAAAAAGAAGATGACCTTCAACCTTTCAAAGCAGATTTATTTGCAAAGACCTTATTATCAGTAGGTTAATACTTATTTATAAAATTTTTAATTTCTAAAAGTAAATTATCGTTAAAAGAGAGCATATGATCATCTTCTTCTATTTGTAAAAATTTTTTAGGTTTATTTGCAGTTTCAAATAATTTTTTTCCCATGTAGAAAGGTATAATATTATCTTTTTTACCATGCATTATTAAAATCGGAGTTTTGATATTTTTAATTTTTTTTTCAGAGTCATATTTATCTTTAAGTAAAAATTTTACTGGTAAATATGGATAATAAATTTTTGCCGCTTTTACCATAGAAGTGTACGGCGACTCTAGAATAATACTATTAAATTTATTAGTTTGGCCTATTTCAACTGCAACACCTGTGCCAAGCGATTCGCCATATAAAATGATATTTTTGGTTTCAACGCCTCTATCATTTAACCAGTTTAATGCTTTTTTTGCATCTCCATAGAGATTTGTTTCGTTTGGTTTTCCTAAATTTCCACTAAAACTTCTCCATGAAATGATTAAAACATTTAAATTAAGTTCATTTAGTCTATTCAGTTTATATGATCTATTAAACAAATTACCTGCATTTCCGTGTAAAAATAAAATTGTTTTATATTTCTTCAAATCTTTTTCAATCAACCACGATTTAATTTTTATATCTTTATCAACTTCAATAAAAAATTCATTATAAGCAAAATTAATAGGATCATCTAAATAATTATTTTCACTTGGTAAGTAAAGTAATTTTCTTTGATTGACGTAAATTAAAGTCAATAAAATTAAATAAATTACTATTGCTGAGGTAATTAAAATATAAATATATTTCATCTTGTTTTAATTTTTCTTGCTATATAAACACCGGCAAAAACTAATGCACCTCCATAATAATGGAAAGGCAATAACATTTCTTCAAATAGAATAATTCCAAATATTGCGCCATAAACAGCAAATAAATAAAGTGTAAATCCAGTTAGTGATACACCTAAATACCTTTGTACTTTAGTATATAAACTGAAAGCGATTATACCAGGTGAAATTGCAGCAAATAAAACCCAAGCTAAAAAGATAGAATTAAATTTAGTATCAAAAAAGAGAGCCTCCTCTATCATATAAAAAGGGAATAAAGAGATAAAACCAAAAAAGGCTATTAAAGTAAATCTACCCATAAGACTAAAGCCACTTTTCCAATTTAAAAGATATATTGAGTATAAAGCCCAACCAATAGCAGCTCCTAACATCCAAAAGTCTCCGGCGGTAAATCTAAAATCAATTAGATAGTTTAAATTTCCTTTGGTAATAATTGTAAAAACCCCAATTAAGCAAATTATAAGTCCAAGTATTCTATTTAAATCAATTTTTTCACCAAATAGAAAAGTTGAGAGAATAATTATAAAAACTGGGGAGGAAGTATAAATTATTCCCATGTTGGCCATTGTTGTTGACATTCCAGCAATAAAAGGAAATGCGCCACAAATCCCGCAGCCCATTAAGCCTAAAAAAAATAATTTATAAAATTCTTTTTTTAAAATTTTCTTTTTTTTATAAATTTCTGAATAAAAGAAAGGAAATAGAATTAAAAATACACATAACCATCTCCAAAAAGCCAATGAGATAGGAGGTACGTATTCAACTCCACCTCTTGCAACAATTATGTTGGTTGCCATGAATATAGGCTGAATAAATAACAATATATAAGGAAAGAGATTATTTTTTCTTGTCGTAGAAAGCTTCATAAAGCATCATGATAATTACTATTACCATCAGGATATAAACTGGTAAAACATCCTTAAAACCAATCATCATAGATCTTGTAAGAGTAGTTGCCAAGCCAACTAGAAAGGCAATACACATAACGCATCCGGCAATAGTAGCAATTTTTTTATTCATCTTTACAATTTTTTTCTAGCCAGTTAGCTGTTCCCAAAAATCTTAAGTCGTCAAATCTGTCACCAACTAACTGAACGCCTAATGGTAAGTCATTTTCACCAGTAAGTAAAGGAAGTGAAATGGCTGGCAATCCAAGATAAGTCCAAATTTTTTGGAAGTCTGCGCTGCCAGTAGATTTAAGACCTTTATCAGCTACTCCACTAGAAGAAGGAGTAATAATACCATGGTAGTCCTCAAATACTTCTTTGTATGACTCGTAACTTTGTTTCATAAAATCTATTGCATCTGTGTACTCTTTAGCTGAATATTTTAATCCCCTTGCAATAGCTTCTCTCATCTCTTTTGATAATTTTGTTTTATCTTTATTATAATAAACCTGAAAATTATTAGCTAAATCTGTTTCATGTATAATTTGATGATGTTTGGGTATGTCTTTAAAATATGATGGAGTATCAAAAACTTCAATATTTTTTTTTAGTCTTTTAATTAAAAATTCGAATGCCTTTTGTGACTCTTTGCTTATATTTTTCCATTTGTCGGTTTTATAGAAAATAAATTTAGGCTCAAAAGGTGGGCCTTCATCACAAACTTTTAACATATCATCTACTGCAAAGTGAACTGTGGATGGATCGTATAAATCTTTTTTAATTAGAGCCTTTGCTAATAAAGCAACATCCTTAACTGTTTTTCCGAAAACTCCAATTGTATCTAACTTTTCAGACGTTTTTAATACTCCACTTCTTGAAATTAAACCATAAGAGGGTTTATAGCCAACTACTCCGCAATAAGAAGCTGGTCTAATAATTGATCCTCCAGTTTGAGATCCAATAGAAAGATGTGCCATATGTGATGCAATGACTGCTGCAGATCCACTTGATGATCCTCCAGGAGTTCTAGAATAATCGTGAGGATTAGTTGTTTTACTTGGGTGAATATAAGCCAACTCACAAGTTACTGTTTTGCCCATGATTATCGCCCCAGCAGTTTTTAAAAGATTTACTATTTCAGAGTCCTGTGAGCTTGACATTTTTTTTCTAAAGACTGTTCCACACTCTGTAGGCATATCTAATGTTCCGATAATATCTTTTACAGCGATTGGTAATCCATGAAGAGCTCCTAACGGTTTGCCTGATTTTCTATATTCATCTTTTTCTTTTGCTTTTTCTAAAAGAAGTTTTTTATCAAAAAAGGCCCAAGCTTTAACATCCTTATCGAATTTTTTGATTCTTTCTAAATATGCTTGACAAACTTCAACTGAAGAGATTTCACCCTTTTTAATTTTCTCAACTAATTCATAAGCTGAGGTTGTGGTTATATTTTCCATGAAAAATTAGTTTGCAAATAAGGTGTCAGGTAGCCATAAAGCAATTCCCGGGAAAAGATACATTAAAACCATTGAAAAGATTACTATTCCTAAGAATGGCATTATGCCTCTAAATATTTCCATAAGCTCAACATTCTTTGTTTGAACTCCTTTTAAATAATAAGCCGACATGGCCATAGGGGGGGTTAAAAAAGAAGTTTGAAGATTTAAAGCTATAAGCATAGCAAAAAAGTATGGATTAACTCCAAAAAATTCTACAAGTGGTAAGAAAATTGGAACAAATATTATTAAAATTTCGGTCCATTCTAATGGCCAGCCAAGTAAAAATATTATTATTTGTGTAATTACTAAAAACTGCCAAGGTTGTAAATTCATGGATTTAAAGAAGTGTTCGAACACTTCATGTCCACCTAAGTAAGAAAATACAGACGCAAACGTCCAGGAACCAATAAATAACCACATAATCATTGCCGTTGTTTTGGCTGTAAGGAATACCGACTCTTTAAAGTTTTTCCATTTAAGAGTTTTATAAAAATAAGATAAAACCAAAGATCCAAATGCTCCTACTGCGGCAGCTTCTGCTGGAGTGGCTAGCCCTCCAAGAATGGTTCCCAAAACTAATATTATTAGAGAAAAAAGCGGCAAGAAAGAAACTAAAACCTCTCTTAGTATTACTGAGCGAGGCGGAATTTCCTCAGCTGGTGGTTTAGGGGCCAAAGAAGGGTTTAAGTAAGCTCTTGTTACTGCATACAAAATATAAAGCCCAGCCAACATTAAACCTGGAAAAATTGCTGCTGCAAATAATCTTAATGGTGATAATTGAGCTATAACTGAATAAACTATGAGCATAATACTTGGAGGAATAAGTATTCCTAAACAACCTCCTGAACAAATTACACCTGAAGCAAATTTTTTATCATACCCTGCTTTGACCATTGCAGGCCATGCTAATAATCCCATCAAAGTTACTACTGCACCAATAATTCCTGTTGCTGTCGAAAATAAAGCACATGTAATTAATGCGGCAACTGCCATAGATGCTGGAAGGCCATGACATGCTAATCTTATTGCAAAAAATAATCTTGAAACTATTCCTGCTCTTTCTACAAGGTAACCCATGAATAAAAACAAGGGGACAGCAGTAAGAACAGTGTTATCCATTACAGTGTAGGTATTTTGTACAAATAATTGAAAAATTCTATTATCTAATAAGTGTTCCATTCGTGTTGGATCAAAATATGCGTAATATCCAAAACCAACACCCATTGCCATTAAAGTAAAGGCTATCGGAAAGCCCAGGAGAACTGTCAGGAGAAAAATTCCCATCATTAAAATTGCAATCTCTGGATTGGTTAAACTAAATAACATCTTTTTGATCCTCATCTTGAGAAGTTCTCATTAAAATTTTTTCTGTTTCCTCAGCAACAACCATTCTTGCGGGCCAATGACCAGTTTGAATACAAATGATTGATCTAAAAACTTCACTAATTCCTTGAATTATTAATAATATTCCTGCAGCAGGTATTAATGATTTAGCCATGTAAATTTGAATTTGAGCGGGGCTATTCCAACTCGTTTCTTTAATCTTCCAAGCTAAGGAGGCATATTCATAACCATAGAAAGCTAAAGCAAACACACCCGGGAAGAAAAAAATAAAATATAAAACTAAGTCAATATAACCCTGTGTTCTTGGTTTAAACAGTCTGTAAATAACATCACCTCGAACATGGGCTTCTGTTGATAGAGTGTATGCGCCAGCCATCATAAAAATAGCACCGTACATTTGAAGACTAAAATCAAAATTCCAAAGTGTTGGGGCATTAAATGCATATGCCATCACAACTTCGTAGCATGTTCCTCCCATCAAAACGACAATACACCATGAAAAAGCTTTTCCAACTGACGTACTAAGATGATCTGCAAAATAGATATATGAGCGCATAATTTAAATTATTATAAATTCTTATAAAATTCCATAAAAAAAGGGGGCCTAAGCCCCCTTTAATCTTAAAATTATTTATTAGATTTTTACTTTAGCTATAGAACCAAACTCATTCTCATAAGCCAATTTGTAATTTGGCTGATTCATGAGTAAGTACTTCATTACTCTTTTAGCATAAGCTTTCTGTGAGTTAATAATTTTCTTAAAGAATGCATCTTTCTTCACAAAGTCACCTATTACTTTGTCCCATCCTTTAAGCTGTTGAGCTAAAATCTCATCAGAAGTTTGATAAACATTTACTTTATGTTGGTTCATCAATTTAGATAAGTCAGCTGAATATCTCACTAGTGCTTTAAAGTAGTTATCAGTATTTGCAGCATAAGCAGCATTTTTTAGAATAGCCTGATGTTGTGGGCTTAAACCATTAAATGTCTTCTTATTAACTGGGATTTCAAACATCTCTTGTGATTGGTGGAAGCTTCCTAAGTGATAGTGCTTAGATACGTCTTGCATACCAAATTGAGAATCAGAAGTTGGGTTGTTGAACTCTGCAGCTTCGATTAGACCCGTTTTCATCGCAGGTTGGATTTCTCCGCCTGGAAGCTGTCTAACAACCATTCCCATTGCTGTTAAAACGTTAGTCGCTAAACCAACAGTTCTATACTTCATTCCTTTAACATCAGACACTTTAGTTACGTTCTTTTTGAACCAACCAAATGGCTGTGCTGGCATCGGCATATGGAAGAAACCAATATAATCGAAACCAACTTTTGCAAGTGTTTCGTCATATAGTTTTCTACCTCCACCATACTCCATCCATCCCATTACTTCTTGAGATGACATTCCGTATGAAGGTCCTGTACCAAATAGAGATGCAGCTGGATTTTTTCCATACCAATACGCTGTAACCCAGTGTCCCATATCTAGGACTCCTGAACTTACTGCTTGTCCGATCTCTGAAGTTTTAACAACTGCGCCTACTGGCTGAAGATCAATTTTTAATTGTCCACCAGACATGTCACTAACCATTTTTGCATAGTCTCCTGCCATTTCAAAAAATATGTTAGCTCCTGAAGGCCAAGCTGCTTGCATCTTTAAAGTCTTAGGAGCACCTAGTGCAATATTTGGCATTGCTACTGTTGCTGCTGCTGCTGCACCTGTTGCTGCTGCTGCTTTAAAGAACTTACGTCTTGAAGGAGTTTTAACTCCTTTTATTTTTTTTGACATATTTGTCCCCCTTAATTATTAATAATTAAGTAAATATTTAAACATATTAATTTTTGAGAGTCTCACCAAAATTTAATTAATTTGACGCTTACAACTGAGACTAGAATATTAATATATTTGTTTAATTTACTTTGTTTTTGCTGCTTCCAGTTTTAAAAAACTCATCGATATTGTCTATAGCCAAGTTTCCCATAGCTGTTCGGGTTTGTTTTGAGGCGCTGCCTAAGTGAGGAAGAATAAATGCACTCTTATGTTTTAAATAGCCTGGGTTTAAATTTGGCTCTCCCTGATATACGTCTAATCCAACAGCGTAAACTTTTCGAGTATTTAGTGCATCTATTAATGCATTATCATCAACTATATCTCCTCTAGCTACATTTGTTACGACTGCTCCAGTTGGTAGATATTCTAATGTTTTTTTGTTAATTAAATTTGTAGTCTCCTTTGTTGCAGGACAACATACTGACAAAACATCTGCAACGCTCATCAAGCTTTTTAAATCCTTGTGGTAAGTTGCATCATTTTCTTTATCTTCACTAAGTTTTGATCGATTATGATAATGTATTATCATTCCTAAAGATTTTGCGATACTTGCAATTTTTTGTCCTATTCTACCCATGCCTAAAATTCCTAATCTTGTTCCTGTTAATTGTTTGCCTATTAAATAATCAGCAGACCATGTCCAATTGGACGCTTTCGCTGCTTCAATTCCTTCGGGCGCTCTCCTGCAGGCACCTAAAATTAATAAAATACCAATTTCAGCTGTAGCGTCAGTCAAAACATCCGGTGTATTAGTTACAATAATATTTCTTTTTTTTGCTGCTTCTAAATCAATATTTCCAAATCCAACTGCAAAATTTGATAATATTTTAATACTATCTGGTAATCTATTAATTGTTTTTGCGTCTAGCTTATCAGTTAAAGCAGATAAAATCCCATCACATCCTTCACTAAGTTTTATTAATTTTTCTTGGGAGTGTAATTCATCATTTGAATTAAATTTTGCATCAAATAATTTTGCAGCTTTATCTTCACAAGATCTAAGTAATTTTCTAGTGACAAGAATTTTTTTCATTTAAATTTAATTTAAATCAAAAATCTTGCCAGGATTCATGATGTTGTTTGGATCGAGAGTTCTTTTTATAGATTTCATTATTGGGATATTATCTCCATGTTCTTTTAATAGATATTCTTTTTTATGAAGTCCTACTCCGTGCTCCCCAGTGATCGTACCGTTTAATTCTAATGTTTTTTTAATTAATAAATCACTAAACTCTCTTATCTTTTTATAGGTTTCTTTTTTTTGAGGATCGTACGGTAAAATAACGTGAAAATTTCCATCACCTAGATGTCCAACCATTGGAGCTCTTAGTCCAAATTTTTTTGTCTCTTCTTCAGCAAAATTTACGCATTCTGTTATTTTCGAAATAGGGAGACATACATCTGTAGAATAAACTCTTCCATTTTTAATTAGTGCTTTTACAGAGTAATAAACATCCCAACGGGCTTGCCATAGTTTATTTCTTTCAGCTAAATCTTTTGCCCACTTAAAAGAGCTCCCTTTGTTGTCTTTAGATATTTCTTCAACAACTTTTATATTCTCTTTGTTAGATGCCTCTGATCCATGGAATTCAAAAAACAAAGTTGGCAAAACTTTTAGATCTTTTAGTTTTGAGTAATTAATACTTATATCCATTTGATCTTTATTCAACATTTCAATCCTAGCAATTGGTACACCGTATTGAATAATTTGTTGTGCGGTTCGAACTGCATCTTCTAATGTTGAAAAATGGCAAACAGCACTCATAATACTTTCTGGTATTGGAGATAGTCTTAATTGTATTTCAGTGATTATTCCAAGTGTGCCCTCTGAGCCAATAAATAAATTTGTTAAATTATATCCGGCAGAAGTTT
>CACKXF010000021.1 GCA_902604065.1 uncultured Pelagibacteraceae bacterium
ATTAATGAATCATATTCTTTTGAAGTAACTAAGTTAGTTTTTAAAACTTCATCTCTAAGATTTGTTCCTTTCTGATGAGCAGATTTTGCAATTTTTGAAGCATTGTCGTAACCTATTTTAGGAGTAAGAGCAGTAACCATCATTAGAGAATTGTCTAATAACTCTTTAATTCTTTTCTTATTTGCTTTTATTCCTTTGACACAATATTTTGCAAAAGTGTAAGAAGAATCAGACATTATTTCTATAGACTGTAAAATATTGTGTATTATTAATGGCTTAAAAACATTTAGTTCAAAATGTCCATGAGACCCCGCCATAGTTATTCCGTTGTGATTTCCAATTACTTTTACACAAACCATAGTCACCGCTTCAGATTGTGTTGGATTTACCTTCCCTGGCATTATTGACGATCCAGGTTCATTTGCCGGCAAAATAATTTCTCCATAACCTGCTCTCGGGCCAGAACCTAAAAATCTTATATCGTTAGCAATTTTCATCAAACATACTGCTGTAGTATTTAAGGCACCCGAAAAATTAACAATCGAGTCATGTGCTGCTAAGGCGGCAAATTTATTTATAGCAGGTTTAAAAGGCATTTTAGTTATTTTTGATATTTCTTTTACAATCTTTTTATCAAAATTTTTTCTAGTATTTAAACCTGTACCAACTGCGGTTCCTCCTTGAGCCAAAAAATAAATTTCTTTTAATGCTATCTCAATTCTATCGATGCACTTTTTTAATTGAGTTTGATAACCTGAAAATTCCTGTCCTAATGTTATAGGGGTAGCGTCTTGTAAATGAGTTCTACCTACTTTTACTATATTTTTAAATTGTGATACTTTTTTATTTAATTCTCTTTCTAATAACTTTAAAGAAGGCAAAAGTTTACTTTCTGTTTTAATTGCTATTGCTATGTGCATAGCAGACGGAAATACATCATTAGTAGATTGAGATTTATTTACATGATCATTCGGGTGAACCGGTTTTTTTGAACCTAGTTTTCCTTTCATCATTTCTATCGCTCTGTTAGAAATTACTTCGTTTACATTCATATTAGTTTGGGTTCCTGAACCAGTTTGCCAAACTTTTAGTGGAAAGTGAGAGTCAAGTTTACCTTGAATTATCTCATTGCATGCTTTTATAATAAATTTACTTAATTTCGGATCAAGATCATTATTTTTAGAATTAACAATTGCTGCAGCTTTTTTAATAACAGCAATAGATTTAATAACTATTGGACGAACTAAAAAATCTCCTATATTAAAATATTTATTTGATCTCTGAGTAGACGCCCCCCAATACTTATCACCAGGCACTTTAATTTTTCCTATACTATCTCTCTCTATTCTGTATTTCATTGATAAATCAACTATAATATACTTAACAATTTTAGACAAATCACAAATGGAGATAAGATGAGTAATTTTGACAGCGTTAGAAAATTTATGCTTACTTTTGGACAAGAAGTTAAAGAAAAATCAGAATTTCCATCAAATAAAATTGTAAAACTAAGATATGACTTGATAGCAGAAGAGCTAGCTGAATTTAAGAGCGCAATCGAGAACGAAGATTTAAAAGAAGCAGCAGATGCATTGACGGATATTTTATACGTTACTTATGGGGCTGGACATGCTTTTGGTATAAACTTGGACAAATGTTTTGACGAAGTACAAAAATCTAATATGAGCAAGTTAGGTAATGATGGCAAGCCAATAAAAAATGAGTTTGGAAAAGTAATGAAAGGTCCTAATTATTTTAAACCTGATTTAAATAAATTTATAAAATGAACGATTATCTTTTTTGGATATTAACCGGAATTGCAATTGGATTGGCTATTTTTTTAGTTGATAAATATATATTCTAATTATTCGAAGACTTTTTCATATATTTCATTAGCTAAAACTGAGTTTCCTCTTGGCGAAAGATGTAAATAATCAACAAAATTTTCTTTGTTTATGATTAATTTATTAATAGGGTCAATAATTATTACATTTGTGTCTTTTAACAAGTCTAAATTTTTATTTATTATGGTTCCCAATATTAACCAAAAATTTTCTTCGACTGTTAAATTAAATTTTTTTATAAAGTACTCCTCTCGAAAAAGTTTAATTAATTCATTTATTGTATAATCATTAATTATTTTTTGTAATTCAGGCTTAATAAAATAAGCTTGTTTTATTAAAGCTACTCTGATTCCATTTTTTTTTGAAATCTCTATAATTTCTAAAAGTGTATTTTTGTAACCATTTATTAGGTAGTCTTCACTTATACCTTTTTTATTGAAAGGTGATTTTAAATTTTTATTTTCAATAGCAATATCATTAAATCTATTAAATATTTTTACTAATAATCTATAAGTCATTACATTTTCTTGTAAATAAGTAGTGGTTTTTAAAATTTTAAGATTAATTTTTTTTCTAGAAAATCCTCCATCGTATAAAATTGAATTTCTATTGCTATAAATTGTAATTATGTCTGGTTTATAATTTATTGCCTCATTAATGTAGAGAGACTTAATAAAATTCAAAGATTTTGATCCAAATCCCATGTTAATTACTTCATATCCCCCAAAACTTTGATTTAATATTTCTTCAAGTTGAAAGGGATAAGTTTTGTTCTCTGGAGACTCTAATCCTATAGTAGTAGAGCCACCAAATGATAATATCCTGAATTTATCTTTAACTTCTTTAAACTCTTTTCCTCTAAATCCTTTTGAATTTATTACATAGGAAATATCTTTATGTTTGAATTTTCCCGGTGTCATTTTGTTATTTTTATAATCCCAGTTAACTTCATATTCTACAGTTCCTGTAAAGTAATCAATTTGATTAACAAAAGGCCTGAATACTATTGAGTACCTTTTTTCACCTTTATTTAAAATTATAAACTGGCTTAAACTTTCAATTAATATTAAAGGTATAAATATAAGAAAAAAATTTTTAATTATTTCCATTTTTTAAAAGAAATCTTAACAATTTTTTTTTTCTTTAATTGCATTTAAATGCAATGCTCTCTCTTTTGCAGCCAATGTGGCTTCTTCTATATTTTTCATAGTATATCCCATTCCTGGAAGGAAAAATAGAATAGCGCCAATATTATGTGGTTTATCCATTTTTTTTGCCTCTTGAGCTTTCAAAGCATAACTATTTGCTTTTTCTATTTCTTTACTAAGTTCGTTACAGCTTAATTTATTATCATTTGGACCAATTACATTAACAACCGTAGGACTTGCGCATGAGTAAATAAAAGAGACTAATAATAAAAAAAATACTGCTTTTTTCATTTTATAGTTTAACATAAACTAATAAAGATGAGTAGGGACGTTCTGTTGCCAGGTGCCTTTAACCCATTGTTGCCACGTTCTTTTAACCTAGTCTCTAGAATCCTTAAATAGCAACAAAGTCATGATTGAAAAACACAGAACCTCGACGAAAATTACGAGTCTTTACGAGTGACTTTGTGATAAGATGGTAAATTATGAATTTAATGCTTGTTGCTTTGGTCTCAGTTATTTTAGCGACTGGAGTTTTCAATACTGAACCTAAAGATAGTGAAGGAAATAAAGTAACAGAGATAATAGTAAAGGAATCTTCAGAAACGAAACCAACTGAAGAAAAAGTTAAAGCTGAAGCACAGGCTCAGGCGGAAGCGGAAGCGGAAGCTAAAGCAGCAGCAGAAGCACAGGCTCAGGCGGAAGCGGAAGCTAAAGCAGCAGAAGCACAGGCTCAGGCGGAAGCGGAAGCTAAAGCAGCAGCAGAAGCACAGGCTCAGGCTCAGGCTCAAGCGGAAGCGAAAGCACAGGAAGAAAGTAAAGAAATAGACAGCTCGAAAGATTCGGGAATAAATTATTTGAAGTTAGCTTTATATTTATTTGGTTCAATATTAGTTATTTCGATAGGTGCGTATTTTTATTTTAGGCAACGAGATAATTTGTTATCAAGAAGCGCAACTAGAACACCTGATAGCTCTAGAAGAGATTTTAGAAAAAAAGTCGAATCTGAACCTCAAGAAGAACAGCCAACCGAAGAGGAAATAAAATCTGAACCTCAAGAAGAACAGCCAACCGAAGAGGAAGTAAAATCTGAACCTCAAGAAGAACAGCCTACCGAAGAGGAAAAAAAATAAAAAAACTTTTTGTAAAATTACGAGTAGATTACCACCTAATAGGTTGTATCGTTTAAATAAGCATTATTAACTAAAGAAAATTGTAAAGTTGTAAGGGGCGTTCTGTTGCCAGGTGCCCCGGACTTTGTAACATTATTCCTTATTATAAGCCATTTGCAATTGTTTAAAATCTAAAACTTTGGGTGAAATTACGACCTAGCTACGACCTAAATTTATGCTAAAATAATTGAATGCCGAAAAAAACAAAACTAGATGTTGGAAAAGGTTTCAAGAGAATCTATTTTGTAATCGCTGCAATTTGGGTAGGGATTAATCTTCTCGTTTATTTCGCAGACTTTATGGGTTGCCAGGTTCACAAAATGGATCTTATCGAGTGTATAAATTTTAACGCAGCAATTCATTGGTTAAAATTTTTGATTGTGGCTGGTATGGTTGTACCCCTCTATTATTTTCTAACTTGGATAGCCGCAGGTTTTAAAAAATAATTACGCCCTAGCTACGACCTATCAGGTTGTATTATTTAATTAACAACATTAACTCTAGGAAATTTTAAATTTGTAAGGGGCGTTCTGTTGCCAGGTGCCCTTAACCTTGTAACATTATTCCCTATTATACGCCATTTGCAATTGTTTAAAATCTAAAACTTTTAGCAAAATTTCGGCAGAGGATCGGCAAGATTTATGTTAGATTCGTGGAGCATGAAAAAAATTTTTGCAATCGTGGTTTTGGGTTTGATATTTCCCACTAACGTAGCTCTAACAAAAGAGCTTTTAATAGAGTGCAATGGCAAATATGATGGACAACAGCTTACTGACCATTTTTTAATTAACATATCAAAAAAAACTTGGGGAAATGCCAAAGCTAGCAAATCCAAACATGAAAAAATATTTATTGACGATGAAAGATTTTTACGTTTGTATAAAATGAAAAAAGATCAAGCTTGGGTTTGCGATATGGCAGCGTCAGGTATATGTTCAGTAGGTTATAGTGAATTAAATAGATCAACAGGGGAATACACTACAGCCTTTTTTAAAATGCCTCGTTCAGTTATCTATAAAGAGTGGTACGATAAAAAACCTTTATATGAGAGTGAAAAAAAATTTCATAAGAGAGCTTTAGATTATTTAACATCTATAAAACAAGCGCAGTATTTAGATCAATATTATAAAGCTAAATGTAAAAAAACTGATAAGAAATTCTAATTATGAAGAGATTTGAAAAATTTTTTAGAGGTAAAGTTTCATATAAAAAAATAGACAAATATGTAAATCTAGTTCGTATGACTGTAGATCCTGATGATGAAATGGAAATAGAATTTGATATTCAGGATGATTATCAACATATTAAAATTGCAATATTTGACAGGGTGCTACATTAAATTTCGGTACAGCTTCGGCAAGCTAGGTTGCATAATTTAAAATAACATTATTAATCAAAGAAAATTGTAAACTTGTAAGGGGCGTTCTGTTGCCAGGTGCCCCAGACCCCGTTACTTAATTAATAGAATTAATTAAGCTGCAAGTGCAAATTTATTATTTGCATTTGTAATTTAGCCCGTAACGTCGGAACCATCTCGAACGAAAGAACAACTTTTAGACACCCGTCGATCCTAATTCACCCCCTCATTGGTGGAGGTGGTGGGTACTGCCCCCACGTCCGTAATGTTTATTACGAAATTCGTTTATCGTTATAGTTGGAAAACCAACAGTAAATTTTTAACAAAATAATTATTGATCATCAATAAATTCTTTATGATGTTTAATAGCATTTTGTTTATCTAGATTGCTTAATTTGTAGTTATCTCCATCTTTAATTCTATTATAGGTAACTAAAAAAAGATCCCTTAAATCCTCGGAATTGTTATTGTCAGAGTAATGCAAACATAAAGGATCAAAAATTAGAACAGAACCTTTTTTTCCAGTTACTGGTATTGACCTTTTTCTAATTTCTTCATGAAATTTTGGATCTGTTTCTCCAGATTTAATTGATCTCTCATTAAGGAAATATTTTTTTATATAATAATTTGGATCAGTAGACTCTCTATCACAAATATACATGCATCCATTTTTTTCAGTATTATCTGTCACCATAATATTCAAATGAATGAATTTTGTTGCATAAGTCCACCAGCCAGGTGTGTCTTTTTTAAGTCTGTAATTATAAGTAATAAATGCACCATCTGTATGAGGAACAAATTCGCCTCTTCCCCCCTTTTTTTTTGATATGTATTTATCTTTAAAAAAAATTACATCATCACCAATACATTCTTTTAAAACTGATAGAACTTTTGGTTTTTCTATTATTTTTTTTAATTCGTCATTTTTGGGTAAAATATTTGTAATTCTAAATGGGTATCCGCTTGAGTCTTTGCTATGTTCAAATTTTTCAATATCCAAACTGTTAACAATATTTTTAATCCCATCAACTTCAGATGAAGTATAAATATCATTCAAAATGATATATCCTTTTTTATTATATTGATCACCAAAACCCATTACTAACTATATATATACATATTTTTTAAATTCAACTAATATAAGGAAACATGATAAATTTAAATATTCTTAAAAAAATCAAAAGAACTCGTGAAAAAGATAAAAGATTTTTTAAGACCGGCATAAGATCTGATAGAAATGAAAAAGTAGAAAACTGGCCAGTATCAATCTTTAAAAAAATTTTTAAAAATATCAAAAATCACGAATTTACATCGTATTATAATACTGGCGAATTGTCAGAGCTAGAAACGAAAATTGCAAAATATTTTAAAATTAAAAATAATAATTTTATCATTAATCATGGTGGTGATGGGGTAATAAAAGAATTTTTATTAATAAATTACAGAAGATCCATGAAAGTATTGCTCAATGCAAATAATTACGGAATGTACAAAGTATATTTTAAGGGCCTTAATATAAAATTTTTTGAGGTTCCTTATAAAATAAATTTAAATGATAAAAATTTATTTTATTTAGATAAAAGTTATTTATATAAAAAAATAAAAAAAAGTCATATTTTTTTTTTCACAAATCCTAATGTAGTATCAAATTTTGATTTAAACTTAAAAGAAATGAATAATCTTTGTAAAAAGTACCCTCATAAACTTTTTTTTATAGATGAGTCCTACAATGGATTTGGACAAATTTCTTTTATAAATTTAGCGAAGAAATATAAAAATATTTTTATTATGAGAAGTATCACTAAGTCTTTAGGGTTAGCATCAGCTAGAGTGGGTTTTTTAATTGGACATGAAAAAAGCATTCAGCCTTTTAAAGCTCTCCAAACCCCATACCCAATATCTTTGTTTTCCGGAAAATGCCTAAAATTTTTTATTGAAAATAAAAAGCTTGTTAACTATTACAACTCTAAGGTTGCAAAAGGTAGAGAATTTTTTTGCAAAGAATTAAAAAGAAAAAAATATCGTATTAATAATGGCAAAGGATTATCAATTTTAATATATTTTAATTCAAAACCTGATTTAAACAAAAAATATAAGTTATTATTGAAAAATAAAATTTATACTAAAATAGTTAATGTAAATTCAAAAACATTTATAAGAGTAACTTGTGCTCCAGTTCAAATAATGAAAAAAATTTTAAAATATTTTTAATTAAATAGAAGTTTAATTTCTTTGGAGTGAGATTTTACTATAACTTTCTTTTTAATATTAATTTTTTGTTTATTTTTTAAAACAAATCTAATTTGCTTTAACAACTCATAGCTATTTCGAATTAATGAATATTGATTTTTTTTTATCTCAAATATACTAATATTTTTATCAGTACCACATTCTATCTCTGGTAAAATATTATATACACCACATGATACGCTTTCAAGCAAAGCACTTGAGGGACCTGCAGTTATACAAATTAATGACTTTCGTAAAATTTTTTTTAAGTCATCGTTATAAACAGTTAAATTTTGAGGCAAATTATCCAAAGGGAAAATGTGGCTAAGATCTAGAATAGGATGAGGTTTTATGATTATTCTTAAATTTCTATCTATTGAACAGGCTTTAACAACTAATTTAACCAATTCTTGATCAATTTTTTTTATTCCACATAAAACAGTTAAAATTTTTGTTCTTTTTTTAAAAGACAATAATTTTAAATTATTTAAATCCTTAAACCTTTCTGATTGCCCAGTAATTAATTTTTGGTTTTTTAAAAAATCTTTTGTTATTTTTTTAAAATAATCAGAAATTATAATTATTTTTTCAGGTGTCACCTTGCTTGATTTTTCGAGAATAGAAGGCGAGTTACTGACAAGATTATAATGTTTATTAAAGTCTTGATATCCAAAAGAGTTTTTTTGATTTTGTGAAAAAAATTTTCTAAAACCAAAATTCCACCCTTTATCAATTATTTGGTTTTCGAACCAATTAAAAGATTTAAAGATATTTATATTATTCTCTGAAAGTCTTAAAAAAAATCTATAATTCAATAATCCATTATTAATAGAGTAAAAATCATCATAACTAGATAGCTCCTCAAAAATAAGAGAAGAAATGTTTATGGATTTATAATTATATTTATATTTTAAGAATCTTCTTCTTCTCAAAAGATGAGTAAAAGAGAAAAATAAATCACTAAATTTTATATATTGCTCCTTATAAAGAATTTTTTCTTTGTTTTTACTTAAAGATCTAAAAATTTTGATTAACTTTATAAAATTCAAGGTTGGTATTATAGTTGGCACTATTCTTACATTTTTAGCTTTTACAAAACTCGGAAAATAGTTTGAATTTTGCTTACTTTTAAATGTAAAAAACTTATCTATTAAAATTACCTTTTTTTCATTAATTTCACTTTTTTTTTTGAAAAATTTGATAAAAAAATAAATGAATAATTGAAAAAGTGTACTTTTTATAAACTTTCCAAGTAACGGAGCTAAAACATTTTTTCTAGAATTCACCTCAACTTTTACATTATACTTTTTAAAATTAGAAGTTAATAAATTTGCAAAAGCGTTTGAATCAGTTTTTAATATTAAGTTTTTATAATTTAATTTTCGAATAGTATCTATAACGCATAAATAATTTAATAATTTACTTGCATAGGGATTTCTTAGAGATGGTAAAGTCATCCACCAATCAATATCATTACAAAATCTTCTTCCAATTTTATCAACCCAATTGGTATAGCTTTTTCTATTTTCCTTGTAAATTTTTTCATAAGTATTTCTTATTTTTATAGGATATTTAATAGGTAAATTATCTACATCCCAAATTGTATTAATTTGAGAATGATTTTTATTGTTTTTCATTAATTTGATTATTTTATTTTTTTAAAATAAAGGGATTTACATATAAATTTTTTTTAAATATATGTTTATTTAATTCGATGTTTTTCTTTGAAAATTCATTTATTTTATCTTCAGTAAATTCTTTTTTTTTCGAATATCTAATCTCTTTATTTTTATCTTGTCTAATTGGCATCATATTGAATATAGTTTTATTTGCAATCCTGTCCGCCAAAGAATTAAAAGCAGATTTAACTGTAGACATTGTGTACAAAAATGGATTGTCTCTTATTTCTGATAGAGCGTGGTATAAAATTTTGCCTGTATCTAGTCCCTCTGAAAGCATATAAATTGTTGCTCCAACTAAATGAGGATTGTTATCGTAAAGAGCCCAAAAATTACAATCTGTTCCTCTATAATATGGTGCTAAACCCATGTGGATAGAAAGTGCTTTCTTTCTAATTAAAAAATTAGCTAGTTCTCCTTTTATAAAGCTCGAGCCAGTCACAATATAAATGTCACTTTTTAAAAAATTTTCGAGCTGGTTAATAGTGCATTTATTTATATCTCCTTCTTTTAAAGAGAGTAAATTTAAATTTTTAGCTTTTATATAATTATTACCGAAAAGACTCTCTTGAGCCTCAATGACTTTGTCGAAGTAAAGTTTGTAAATATCTGACGCAGGATAGTGCCCCTCCTTATTGCCCGGAAATAAAGTGTCATTTTCTTGAACAACATTTATTTCGTCTGAAATACTGCTAAGTAAATTTATTAAATAGTTATGTCTGGACTGATTAGCAGTAAACAGAGTAATTTTCATATTAAAAATATTTATATATATAACTATATTACAAATTTAAAAAATCTATATAAATACGGATTGATTAAATGTTTGAACTTAACAATGTGATGATTTACATTTTCGATCTCACAGACTTTTTTTACATCATAAGTCATTAAATTGTAGATCAAAACCCTTCGTACTCCATTTTCACCATTATTAAATGAATGCCAAGACTCATTTTCTAATCTAGAAAAAAAAACAGCTCTATTTACTTTCCAATCTATTGAATTTTCACCATCTCCATTTTTATTTTTATAAAATTTTGTGCCTACACTTTCTTTAGGAGATAAAAAGATCACTCCACTTAACAATTTATTTGGAGTATCGTTATGAATTGGAAAATTATAATTTGTACCTGTGTCTGTGATACCAAATTCTGAGTATTCGTATAGATCTGCTTTTTTAGAATTTAATCTTTTTAAAAGATTTAAAGCTTTATCATGATAATTTTTTTGAAGTTTTA
>CACKXF010000022.1 GCA_902604065.1 uncultured Pelagibacteraceae bacterium
CTATACCTGAGGCATGATTTAAAAAATTTAATGCTGTTCTTTCTGCGGCAAGTATTGTTTTAGTATTAGCTAATATTTCTGCAATAATTTTATTTTTTTTTATTAATTTGCCATCTTTAACTTGAGACTTAAAAACTGTTTCTTTTCCAACTAATTTAAACGCCTGTTTGCAAAAATTTATTCCCGCAATTATTCCGTCTTGTTTAGCAATTATTTGAGCTTTAATTTTTTTATTACCATATTTGATCAGTTTAGTTGTTATATCACCCATTGGCTTTAGATCTTCATCTAAGGCTTTTTTAACGACAGAGTTAATATACTTTTGATTTATTTTTTGCACCAATCTAACGACCTATTTCAGCCATTCTTTGTACAGATTGTCTTGCAGCTTTTGCCATTTTTTCTTCAATCAAAATTTCATTAGTTTCATTTTCTAAACAATCGAGAATTTTTTGTAACGTAATTTTTTTCATATAAGGACAAAGATTGCAGGGTTTAATAAACTCAACATTAGGATTGTCAGCCTGAACATTATCACTCATTGAGCATTCAGTAACTAACATAACTTTTTTTGGCTGATTTTTTCTGACATAGTTAATCATACCACCTGTAGAGCCAGCAAAGTCGCAAGCGTCCAAGACATCACTCGGACATTCCGGATGGCCTATAACTTTTATACCTGGATTTGCATCCCTTATATCTCGGATCTCTTTTGAAGAAAACTGTTCGTGGACAATGCATGAGCCTTTCCAAGAAATTATTTTAACTTTTGTTTGTTTAGCAACATAGTTTGCCAAGTGCTGATCTGGTAAAAATATAACTTTATCAGTTTTTAATGACTCTACAACTTTGACAGCATTAGCTGAAGTACAACATACATCCGTTTCAGCTTTAACATCTGCTGATGTATTTACGTAAGATACAACAGGGACACCTGGATATTTTTTTTTCAATAATCTTACGTCCTCTCCTGTTAAAGATGCTGCAAGTGAACATCCTGCGTCCATATCGGGTATTAAAACTTTCTTTTTTGGACTCATTAACTTTGCTGTCTCTGCCATAAAGTGAACTCCACAAAGCACAATTATATCTGCTGAAGTTTTAGCAGCTTCAACTGCAAGCGCTAAAGAATCAGCGGCTATATCAGAAACACCGTGATAGATTTCAGGAGTCTGATAGTTATGAGCAAGAATCACAGCATTCTTCTGTTTTTTTAATTTATTAATCTTTTCGATTAATGGAGCGTGCACTTTCCATTCAATTTCAGGAACATGTTTCGAGATTTTTTTATAAATCTCTGAAGTACTTATATTAAAGCGTTCTTGTGTAGACATACTTATTCTAATCTATCAACTTGCACTTAAATTGTCATTCACTTATTGTCGCATAATATGCGGTCGTGCTGAAATTGGTAGACAGGCACGCTTGAGGGGCGTGTGGGTTTTCTCGTGAGAGTTCGAGTCTCTCCGACCGCACCAATACTTACTTTTTTAATGTGATTTGACTTATAGTCCTAAATTTAATCTAATAAGTAAATGCCTGGAAAATTAGTAAGCAGGATGTCAAAAAGAGAGTGTCATACTTTAAATGAGACTGACACAATTAAAGAGGCAAGCAAAAGATTACACGAAAATAAAATTGGTTGTATGCCAGTCTTAGACAATAATAAAAATATTATAGGTATAATTTCAGAGAGAGACCTCTCACAACTCATTTACACAGAAAAATTTAATATTAATCTTCCTGTTGAAAAAATTATGACAAAAAACTTAGTTACTTGTGACTTGAATACATCCGTAACCGAATTAATGGATAGTATGACTGAAAAAAAAATTAGGCATATTTTAATAATAGAAGACAAAAAACTTCTCGGAATAGTTTCTATAGGTGATGTCGTAAACCACTTAATAGCTAAAGTAAAAGAAGAGAATAAAAATTTAAAAGATTATATTAATAGTTATTAATAAGATCTTAAATCACTAAAAATACTGAAAATTTTAAAATTAACGGTTTTTTTTTCTCTCTTTCTTATATTTTCTTCTTTCTTTAAGAGTAAGTTTAGCTTTTTTCATGACGCTAGAGTCTTTAAAGCTTTTACCGCTATATCTTTTTGACATCTTTTTTAGATAGCTTAATAATTTTTAAGATACCTTTAATACTCCTTTTTTGCCTTCGTCTTTTCATTTTAAGTTTTAAACTCCTTTTTCTCTTTTTTTTACTCATTTTTAACCATAACAAAACCTTGATAAGGTTCAATCAAAGGTATAAAGCCATTATCACTTAGAATTACTTAATTTAAAACAAGATTTTATGGAAAACTTTTTATCACTTAGGTTAGAAGCAACTTTAGTTGAATCATTAGCAAAAATTAACTTTAAGACTCCAACACCTATACAAGCTAAAGCGATACCTGTTGCATTAGAAGGTAAAGATATACTTGGAACGGCTCAGACTGGAACAGGAAAGACAGGAGCTTTTGGAATTCCTCTGGTAAACTATTTGCTTAAAACTAAAAAAGATACTGCGTTAGTCATGACACCAACTAGAGAGTTAGCCTCTCAAGTTATGCAAGCAATGAATAATTTAATAGGAAGAGGAAATGTAAGAACCGCTTTATTAATAGGAGGCGACTCGATGCAAAAACAACTTAGACAAATGCGGAGAAACCCCAGACTTATAGTCGGTACACCAGGAAGAATTAATGATCATCTTAAACGTCATACGTTAAAACTAAATAATACTACTTTTTTAGTATTAGATGAGTCAGACAGAATGTTGGATATGGGTTTTACTCCACAGATTAATCTAGTTTTAGATAAAGTTCCTAGAAAACATCAGACGTTATTATTCTCTGCAACATTACCAGGAAATATTTTAAGACTTGCTGAAAAATATTTAAACCACCCTGTAAGAATTTCAGCAGGATCAACTTCAACTCCTATTGAAAAAATTAAACAAGAGGTCTTACGTGTTAAAGATGGAGATAAATATAATCAGTTAATTAAAGAAATTTATACACGACAAGGATCAATTTTAATATTTGTAAAAACAAGAAGAAATGCAGAAAAAATGGTCAAGCGCTTGAAGTATGATGATCACGATGCGGATGCTATACATGGAAATCTTAGACAAAACAAAAGAGACAGAGTTATAAAGGCTTTTAGAAACAATCACTTTAGAATATTGGTAGGCACTGACGTAGCAAGTCGTGGTCTAGACATTCCTGCAATTAAACATGTAATAAATTTTGATCTTCCACAACTTCCTGAAGATTTTATACATAGAATAGGACGAACCGCTAGAGCAGGTGCCGATGGTTCAGCATTAAGTTTTGTAGGGGATCAAGATAGATCTAAATGGAACGCAATACAAAGATTGATAAATCCAAACTTTAAGGAAGAGTACAGAGGCAAAGAAAAAAGCAGAAGAAAAAATAGAGGAAGATTTTTTGATAAAAAAAATAGAGGAGGCAAAAACAGATTTGCTGATAAAAAAAGAAATAATCAAGATAGACAACATCAAAACGATGACGGCAAAAAGCATAAATCTTTTAGGTTCAAAAAAAATTTCAATAGAAATAAAAAAAGGTTTTTTAGCAAAAAAAAGAGATTTTCAGGTAGAAGACAAAATTTTAAAGACTAAACCTTCAATAAAACCCAACATTAAACCCTTTTTTAAGTACCTTTAAAAAAACCTTTTTTTTTTTATTTTTTTTGTTATTTTTATTTTCTTGTCAATTAATAATAAAAGATGTTTATGCAAAAAAAAATTATTATAATTTTTGTGTTTTTGATAACTTTTCCATCAATATTATATAGCGAAACAGACAAACCTTTATCAGTTGAAGAAGAGATTAAATTGTTGGGCATTTATTCAGAACCGATTAAATACCCAGATGGAATGATAGAGTTCTTTGGTTCAGCTTGTAAAAGCTTTACCTGTAGAGCTGATAAAGCTACAAAAAACATGGCTTTAACATTTAAAAGATCAAAATTATACCATCAAAGAAAGCCAGGGCACCAATTATATGCTCTCGCAATGTTTGAAATATTTTATCTTGATCAACTAAAAAAAAAGGAAAAAAGAATTGAAAAATTTATTTTAAAATGGCCAAAAAAAAATAATCACAGCAAAGAAGTGGTTTCCTTGATCAAATTAAATAAGTCAAAAGAAAAAATGAGAAAATCATTAGGAATGGATTTAAACACAAGCGTTGAAGAGGCAATGGAACGATACTGGATAATGGGAGACTTTTTACAAAAAGGTGAGATAAAGAAAGTAAAAATTAGCAAAGATATAAAAAAACGAGAAAAGCTATTAGCCAAATATAAAAAAGCAGTTGCCAGTTTTAACTCTAAGTTAAAAGATAAAGAAAATCAGGATTTATATAATAAAATAGAAAACAAGTAAGATGATCTTAAAATTACAAAACAAAAAAGTGTTTATATTGTTAGTGTTGACACTAATTTTCTATTTACCCAACTTGGTAAAAGGAGATGAAGATCTTGAAAAAAGCTATAAAAATTTTGTAAAAGAAACCAACAAGATAAGAAGTCAATTGAACTCTTTGCCTAATAGCACTTCTAATCAAACTTTAGCTATTGATGAGGCAATTAAAGAAATGGATCGTGCTGTAGAATTTGCACAAGAAAATTTTGAAACAAAAAATTTTGAAATAACTGAAAAAACTCTAAATTTTGTGGATAGATCTCTTACTGATATAAATAATTCAGTTCCCAAAGAATTCGCTAATGATTTAACGGGAATAGATATGAGCAAATTAAAAGAAGAAGAGTTAAAAGAAATTTCCCAAGTATCTATGGATATGAAAAATAATAAAAAGGAAAAATTAACTTCTTTAGTAAAAGATATGACTGAAGTTGATAAACAAGGTCTCAATCTTTTTGAAGTTAGTAAAAATATAAATAATCTAGGTGTAAAAACATTAAATGTTAAAGATATAGTAAATACTGTAGTGGAAAACCCTTCTTTTAAATCTGAAATTATAGAATCTGCCAAGAAAGGATTATCACCAGAAGAATTGATAGAACAACTTGAAGAAGCAGAAAAATTGGGAATAGCAGAGTCAACTAAAAATGTATCGGAAGCTGCTATGGCCTCAGGATTTAGTAAAGATGTAATGCCATCTTTGGAAACAATGAAAAGTGATTTTTTTGATGCTGACGCTCACAATGCAGCGATGGCAGAAATGGCAGCTGAGATACAAGCAGGAGGAATCGGGGAAGGAATGGGTGCTGCAGAAGCAGCAGCTTCTTATTCGGAAGCAGACCGTGACTCTCAGAAAGCTAAGTCAGAAGCAGATTGCACTGGTAGCTGTGCTGGAGACACCGAGTCAGGAGATTAAAATATTCTGATTGACTTTGGTTATTGTTAATAGTCAACTACTTAAATGAAAATACTTTGTATTTTATACGATGACCCAAAAAAAGGTATGCCCAAAAGCTATCCTTTATCAAGTCTTCCAAAATTAGATAAATACCCAGACGGAATGACATTACCATCTCCTAAAGGAATAGACTTTAATCCTGGAGAATTATTAGGATGCGTATCTGGAGAACTAGGCTTAAGAAAATTTTTAGAATCTAATGGCCATACATTAGTGGTTACTTCTGACAAAGATGCAAAAGGGTGTAAAGCTGATAAAGAACTTGTAGATGCAGATATTGTTATATCTCAACCTTTTTGGCCATATTATTTAACAAAAGAAAAAATTGAGTCTGCAAAAAATCTTAAAATGGCTATCACAGCAGGAATTGGATCTGATCACGTAGATTTACAAGCTGCAATGGATAATAAAATAGATGTTGTTGAAGTAACTTATTGTAACTCTAGGTCTGTAGCAGAACACATTGTAATGATGATTTTATCGTTAGTAAGAGACTATCACAATCAACACGCAATCGTTAAAGATGGTGGTTGGAATATTGCTGACGCAGTTCAAAGATCTTACGATGTAGAAGGTATGCATGTTGGAACTGTTGCAGCTGGAAGAATAGGCCTTGATGCTTTAAGAAAAATGAAACCTTTCGATGTTCATCTTCATTATTTTGATAGGCACAAACTGCCTGACTCTGTTGAAAAAGAATTGAATTTAACATTTCATGACTCGGTAGAATCCTTGGTAAAAGTTTGTGATGTAGTAACTATAAACTGTCCTCTTCACCCAGAGACTGAAAATTTATTTGATGATAAATTAATAAGTAAAATGAAAAAAGGCGCGTATATTATCAACACTGCAAGAGGTAAGATCTGCAACAGAGAAGCTATAGCTAATGCTTTAAAATCAGGTCAACTAAGCGGATACGCTGGAGATGTATGGTTTCCTCAACCTGCACCTAACGATCATATTTGGAGATCTATGCCAAATCACGGAATGACTCCTCACACATCAGGAACTTCTTTAACAGCTCAATATCGATATGCAGCAGGAGTAAGAGAAATTTTAGAATGTTTCTTGGACAAAAAACCTATAAGAGAACAATACTTAATAGTTAAAGATGGTCAGCTAGCGGGAATGGGTGCACACTCCTACAGTAAAGGAAGTGCAACAGGTGGATCAGAAGAAGCTGCTAAATACAAAAAGAAATAATTTTAAAATAATCCTTCGATATCACCTTCTTTATTTAACTTTATATTATCTGCCGCAGGTATTCTTGGCAAACCAGGCATAGTCATTATGGATCCACAAACAACAACAATAAATTCTGCTCCACTAGACAATCTCACCTCTCTAACTTGCAACTTATAGCCTGTTGGTGCACCTTTAAGTTTTGGATCTGTTGAAAAACTATATTGTGTTTTTGCAATACAAACTGGAAACCTTCCAAAACCTGCTTGCTCAATTAATCTTATTTTTTCATTTGTTTCTTCTTCAACTTCTATGCTATCTGCACGATAAATTTCTTTAGCTATTTTTTCTATTTTTTGCAAAAGTGGAATTTCATCGGAATAAAGGTACTTAAAATTAGACTTATTATTATTCTTACAAAGCTCAACAACATTATTTGCTAAATCTTTCGTTCCTTCTCCTCCATCAGCCCAATGTGTACAAAGACTTACTTTAATCCCTAGTTTTAAACAATGTTCTTTTATAATTTGAACTTCTTTATCAGTATCAGTGATAAAATGATTTACAGCTACGATTAGATCAAGACCAAACTTTTTAATATTTTCGATGTGCCTATCAAGATTAGGTAATCCTTTTTTAAGTGCATCTAAATTTTCATTTTTTAAACTTTCTTTTTCTACACCACCATGCATTTTTAAAGCTCTGATAGTAGCAACGAGTACGACACAACTAGGTTGAATACCTGCTTTTCGACATTTTATATCTAAAAATTTTTCCGCACCCAAGTCCGCACCAAATCCTGCCTCAGTAACTACATATTCAGATAATTTCATTGCAGTTTTAGTAGCTAAAATAGAATTACAACCATGTGCGATATTCGCAAAAGGGCCACCATGAATAATTGCAAGATTGTTTTCAAGAGTTTGCACTGCGTTAGGTCTAATAGCTTCTTTTAACAATACCGTCATTGGACCGTGAGCCTTTAAATCTTTGGCATAAATTGGTTTTTTTTCTTTTGTATATGCAACAGTAATATTTCCAATTTTTTTTTCTAAATCGTCTATGCTGTTGGAGAGACAAAAAATAGCCATTACCTCAGAAGCAACAGTAATATCAAAACTATCATTTCTTGGTATATTTGCTTTTAATTTTTCAAGATTTATTTGAATTTTTCTGAGACTACGATCATTAAGATCTACTACTCTTTTCCAAACTATATTTTCTTTATCTATATTAAGTTTATTTCCCCAATATATGTGGTTATCGATTAAAGCTGATAGCAAATTATGAGCCGAAGTAATTGCATGAAAATCTCCCGTAAAATGTAAATTAATTTGTTCCATAGGAACTACTTGTGCGTAACCCCCTCCTGCAGCACCACCTTTCATACCAAAAGATGGTCCAAGACTAGGTTCTCTTAAACATACAATAGAATTTTTTCCTATTTTATTTAATCCATCGCTCAGCCCAACCGAGGTAGTTGTTTTTCCTTCTCCTGCTGGAGTAGGCGTAATAGCAGTTACTAATATAAGGTTACTGTCCTTATCTTTTAGTTTATCAATATACTCAAAATTTAATTTAGCTATATGTCTACCCATAGGACTAAATGAAAAAGGATCATCAGGTATATTAAAATTGTTAAGCACATCACCAATAGGCTTCATGTTAGAAGCTCTTGCAATTTCGATGTCAGTTTTCATTTTACCCATGAACCATCATATATATAAATTTTAAAGACCTGTATACAATTCATTATTAATTAAATTTGGTAATAATGTTTACTGTGGTATCCTAGATATATGGTAGAATTTATTAGAAAAAGAAAAAAAATAATATTAATAATATTAATAGTTCTTTTTATAGAATTAAGTGGATACGGAATATTAGCTTCACTCTCTAGATTATTAAACGCCCTATAATTTATATCTCAACATTGAAGCTTTAGCCAATATCAAATTTGGATCTAAAAATGTTTTTGAAGATTTAACTTTTTTAAATGATTTATATGCAAATATTGCAACTGGAAGTTCAGTGCAAGCAAGAATAATCTTTTTACATTTATTTTTTAGAAGAAAATTAATCGCTGGCTTAATTACTTTTTCTGCTTCTTTAACTTTTCCTTTTTTAACATAATCTATCGCTTTGTTGACACACTTGGTTTGAAGAACCTTAGTCGGTTTTATTAAAGAATATTTTTTCTCAAATATTTCATGGTAAATTCTTGTTTTAATAGTGCTCTCTGTAGCCAGTATTCCAATTTTTGATTTAAATGAACAATTTTTTTTTGCGTAGTTAAAAACTTCATTTGGCATGCTAATGATTGGAATTCTCAACTTCCTATTTAAATCTTTGTACCAATGATGAGCTGTATTGCATGGGATAGCTATAAATTTACATTTATTTTTTTGTAAAAATAAACAACCGTCTAAAAGACTTTTTAAAACTTTTTTATATGATTTTTTTTGTGATAATCTTTTTGGAACATTTGACTTATTGTATAATACAAATAAAGGATATTTTTGGTCAAGCTTACCTCTATATAGCTTTGCTAATTTAGAAGAAAAATCTAAACCAGCTTGAGTCCCCATTCCACCTAAAATTCCTATCATATAATTATTTTTGCTTTATTCTTTCCGATTAAAACGTCTTTATTTATTAATTCATCCAAATTAATTTTGAAGACATCTATTAATCCAAATGGATAGGGTTTACCAATTAAAAGTTTACCTATTATATTATTCTTAAACCTGAAATTTCAGGATATTTTTCGACAATGATGAAATGGGCAGATGAATTTAGGAAGTTAAAAATAAGGACAAACGCTGAAACAGAACAAGACAGCAAAATAGCCAGAGATTTTGGAGCAGAGGGTATAGGGCTTTGTAGAACAGAGCATATGTTTTTTGATGAAGATAGAATTTTGTCAGTAAGACAAATGATTTTATCAA
>CACKXF010000023.1 GCA_902604065.1 uncultured Pelagibacteraceae bacterium
TCTTTAGTAACACAAGCTTGAACTCTGCAATCAAAGTCCTCAACATTTACAGTTAAAATTTTATTCATCTTTTCTAGAGAGACTGTGATGCCCTTATCATTTCCTACAACATTGCCTTCTAAAGAAGTTCCTGTTCCAAATGGTACAACAGGTACTTTGTGATCATTACAAAGTTTTAAAATTTTTGAAACCTCCTCATTAGTTTCTGGAAAAACTACAGCTTGGGATAATACAGGGTCAAAGGTGTCTTCACCCCTTGCATAGTTTGATCTTGTAGAAACAGATGTAGAATATCTACCGTTAAAAATTTTTTTTAATTCTGACTGAACTTGTTCATTCATACTAATTATATTAATTGAAATTTGAGGAAAATACAGCTTATTTAGCTAGCATTTTTTTAATATTTTCAAGAGCTTGGGAAATATTGGCTTGTGAAGCAGCAAAACTAAATCTTACATAATCTTTTGCGGTTTTTCCAAAAGCAGTTCCAGGTACTATTGCAACACCTGCTTCATGCATACATTTTTTTGCAAACTCTGCACCATTCATTCCTGTTCCAATTACTTTAGGAAAAGCATAAAAAGCTCCGCCAGGTAAACTACATTCTACTCCTGGCAAATTATTTAAACCTTCATGAATAAGTTTTCTTCTTATAGTAAATTTTTCCATCATATGATGTATCGATTCATCCGATCCATCAAGAGCAGCAATTCCTGCAAACTGAGCAGCCGCATTTACACAAGAGACACTGTTTATTAGTAATTTATTTACGTGCTCTACTAATTTTTCAGGCCAAAAACTCCAACCTAACCTCCAACCTGTCATTGAATATGCTTTACTCCATCCCTCAAGGACAATTAGTCTTTCCCGAAGTTCTGGATAATTAAAAAATGATGGCATTTTTTTACCATCAAATATTTGCCTACTATAAATCTCATCGCTTAAAATAGTAACATGAGGATGTTTTTTAAGTCCCTCTGCTAAAACATCTATATCTGATTTTTCAACAAAACTACCAGTTGGATTATTTGGATTTATTAATATTAATAGTCTTGTCTTATCAGTTATCAATGATAGGATTTTTTCTGGATTAAATTTTAAATCCTTATCCTCTGTTAAATCGTATGGCACTGCTTTAGAACCTGTAAAGTTTATCATTGACTCATAAATAGGAAATGCTGGTGTTGGGTGAATAATTTCTACACCTGGTTCACCAAAACATTGAATTGCATAACTCATCGTAGGTTTTCCTCCAGGCATTATAATTATTCTTTCAGGATCTATTTCCTGATTATATAATTTTTTTATTTTTCTAGTTACAGCTTGTCTGCATTCAAGAATTCCGTTTGATAAAACATAGCCATGATGACCATCATCCAAAGCTTTTTTTGCCGCTTCAACAATATGTTTTGGAGTTTTAAAATCTGGTTGGCCTAGTCCAAGATGAATCATTGGCTTTCCTGCTGCCTCTAATTTTTTTGCTTCTGCAAGAACGCTAAAAGCAGTTTCTGTTCCTAATCTATCTAAACTTTTTGCTAATTTCATAACCAATATTAGAGTTCTTAGTCTCTAAATGCAATATTCTCTTTACTCAAATCTCCTATGTTTTTTTTACCTAATAGTATCATGTCTCTTCTTAATTCTTCCTTCATCCTTTGAAGCATGATTTCTACACCCTTTTGGCCTCCAGCGCTTAATGCAAATAGAAATCCTTTTCCAAAGCTGCAAGCTGTTGCGCCTAGAGACAATGCTTTTAAAACATGAGTTCCTCTTCTTACGCCCCCATCTAGAATTATTTCTATTTTTCCACCGACCGCATCAACAATTTTTTCTAATTGGTCAAACGGCGCTCTTGATCCGTCAAGTTGTCTACCTCCATGATTTGATAACATTATTGCACTAGCACCAATATCAACTGCCCTTTTAGCGTCCTCTGCTGACATAACACCTTTTAAAGCAAATGGTCCGCCCCATCTTTTGATACAATATTCTGCATCTTTCCAGCTCATAGCTGGATCATATTGCTCATTAATGTATTCCATAACCCCCTTGGCAATTGAAGAACTTTTTTTTACAAAATTAGAAACATTTGGTAGTTGAAATTTTTCATGAGAGAGATAGTTAATTGTCCACATTGGATGAGTCGCAAAACTCATTAAACTTTTCAAAGTTAACTTCGGAGGTGTTGTAAAACCCCACTTATGATCTCTTTCACGATTGCCCGCAACTATTGTATCTACTGTAAGACACATTGCATTAAAACCTGAGCTCTTACATCTATCAATTAAATTGTCTGTTAATCCTTGAGTTTTATGAATGTATATTTGAAACATTTTTGGTCCGCTCGCTACATTTGCGATTTCCTCTATAGAAGAGGTTGCCATTGTTGACATGCTATAAAAGGTACCAAACTTTTCTGCAGCTCTTGCACTAGCTTTATCTCCATCATGATGAAAAAGCTTTTGCATGGCCACTGGCGATAGAAATAAAGGCATATCTATTTTAGATCCTAGAACTTCAGTTGATAAGTCAGGCTCGCCTACACTTGCCAAAATATTGGGAACTAAATCACACTTTGAAAAAGACTCGGTATTTCTTTTAAGAGTTACCTCATCGTCAGATCCTCCATCAATATAATGAAATATTGGAGCGGGTAATTTTTTTTTAGCTACGCTTCTAAAATCTTCAAAATTAAAATTATCTTCAAGACTCATTACTTTCTAAATCTTAAATTTTTTCTGCTTAATTCGCTAATCTTTGTACATCCCATTAGCTTCATATCTCTCTCAAGTTCAGCCTTATATTGCCCCAAGGCTCTTTCAACGCCTGCCTGTCCAGCAGCAGCTAATGCATATAAATAAAGTCTTCCACCGGAGCATGCTTTTGCCCCTAATGATAATGCTTTAAGCATATGAGTTCCTCTATGAATTCCACCTTCACAAATTACATCAAGTTTATCACCTACAGCATCAACAATTTCTGCAAGTTGGTCAAATGGAGATCTTGAACCATCTAGCTGTCTTCCACCATGATTTGAAACCATTATACCTGTACAACCAATGTCGACTGCTCTCTTAGCGTCTTCAACACTCATAACTCCTTTTAATGCAAAATGACCTCCCCATTGAGAACAAAGTTTTTCAGCATCTTTCCAATTCATAGATTGATCCAACATGGTAGAAAAATAGTTTCCTATTGAGGTGTTGGTATTAGTTCCTGCTTCTAAATAATCTTGTATGTGAGGTAGTTCAAACTTACCTTTAGTTAAATAGTTTATCCCCCACATTGGTTTTGTGGCAAAGCTAAATAAACTTGATAATGTTAGTTTAGGTGGAGATGTAAAGCCAGTTCTTAAATCTCTTTCTCTGTTTCCTCCAGTTATTGTATCCACTGTTAAAGCCATTACATCAAATTTAGCTGCTTTAGCTCTTTCTAAGCAAGAAGTATTTAAACCCCTATCTTTGTGAAAATAAAATTGAAACATTTTAGGAGTATCAATTAATGAGGATATTTCTTCTACACTTACTGTTGCTAGAGCCGAAACTCCAAACATGGTATTAAATTTCTGAGCAGCTTTACCGACTGCTCTTTCACCATCATAATGAAAAAGTCTTTGAAGGGCTGTAGGTGCGAGATAAAAAGGTAGGTCAAGTTTTTTTCCAAAAATTGTAGTTGACAAATCAATGTTCTCAACACCTCTTAGGACGTTAGGAACTAAATCAACATCATCAAAAGCACTTGTGTTTCTAGCATAAGTAATTTCATCGTCAGCAGCACCATCTATATAATGAAATATAGGGCTAGGTAATTTTTTTTTTGCTAAATTTCGGAAATCATTAAAATTATGACAATTTTTTAATGACATTTAGAATCTCGTCGAAAATGTTATTTGTTGATTATCTGTACCAGGGTTTGTATTACCCCAATCATTATTTGATATGTGGCTGTAACTATATCCTAGTTTAGAATCTTTAAATAAGTCGAAGCCAACTTTAATTTCACTTTTGAATTCTAATGCGCTTCCAAGATCTTTCCCGCTTCCCTTTTCATAATAGCCTGGTGTAAAACTAGGAGAGATGTTCATCGGGCCTATGTTGTATTGACCTTCTATGCCTGTATAAAAATATAAAGAGTTTTTACCAGTCATAAAAGCTCCTGTCACAGGTGCAATTTTTCCCAAGAAGGAATTTCTAAACAGGTCGGTATTTCTATGTTCAACACCGATTAAAGTGGTTTGATCATCACCTTCTTTATCTATTACGTCAAATGTTCCTGTATAAACAGAAATATCTAAATTTTCGCTTAAAACAACTGTGTGTTTAAAAACGAAAAGCAATAAAATAATTGCATAAAACTTTATTTTCATATGAATAAATTACTACGTAAAATCAAAAATGTATAGTCAGTTAGGTAAAATTACTGTTTTCTTTTCCTAAAATATTTAAAAATCAATAATCCACCTAAAAGTAAAACTATATAGGGAGAAAACCAGAGAAATGAATTCACAAAATTGAACTTAGGGCGATAAATAATCCATTCGCCATATTTTTCTGATAAAAATTCGTAAATTTCTTTCTCATTCTCTCCTTGGCCAATTTTGTCTCTTACTACGATTTTTATCGTTTGAGCAAAATCAGAATTGGATTCTGCGATAGATTGTCCTTGGCAAATTATGCATCTGAGATTTTTAAAAATTTTTGTTTCTAAACTGATATTTTCATTTGCACTTAATTCAAAAGAAAATAAACAAATTAATATTATTAAAAAATTATTTTTCATTAATTAGTTTTAATATTGTTTTATAATCTTTAGTGCTTAATGGGCCAATAAACTTTAAGACAATATTATGCTTCTTATCAATTAAAATACTCTCTGGTACTCCATATACACCAAACATAATTGAGCTTGTCCCATTTTTATCAATAAGAGAAATATCGTAAGGATTTCCCAGTTCTTTTAAAAAACCGCTTGCATTTAATTTTTTATCTTTAAAATTAATACCAATAAGACTTAAATTCTTTTCTTTTTTTAAATTCATTAAAGTTGGATGTTCTTTTTTACAAGGCAAGCACCATGAGGCCCATATATTAATTAAATGATATTGATCTTTACTTAAATCGTTTTTTTTAAATGTTCTATTACTAAGAAGGAATTTAATTTCAAAATTATCTATTTGCTTTCCAACAATAGTTTCAGTGCTGTATCTTTTATCAACAAAAAGAGCCAAGAAAAAGATAAGTATAGTAAATAAGATTAAAAATGCTGAAATTATTTTTAAAAAGCTTATTTTCATTTTTTTATAAAAATCCTAACTAATCCGCCACTAGCAGTAAGCAGCGCTGCAAACCAAATCCACAACATAAATGGTTTTATCTGAAATTTAATATTATAGAATTCTGATCCATCTAGATTACTCATTGTTAAATATAGATCTTGTTTAAGATTCGTAATTATGGATGACTCAAACGTAAGTGTTTGAGGGTTCTCATAAACTCTTATTTCAGGATTTAATCTTTTTTGATATTTTTTTTCTGAATCAAATATATTAAAATATCCTATAACTGCATTATAATTTTCTCTTTCCTCAATCTTTAAGTTGTTAAATTTTATCTCCATATTTCCCATTTTTTTTGTTTCTCCAACTTTAATGTTTAAATCAAATTCTTTACTGAAATTATGATTTAAAATTATAAAAAATATTAGAAATCCAAATCCTATATGTGACAAGAAACTTGAAAAATTAAAGTGTAATTTTGTTTTTGCTTTCAAAATAAAATCTTTTGCTGAGTGAATGATTAAAAACAACGAGGAAATTATAATTAAATTTGAAATGAAATTGTAACTTTTAAAGAAAAAGAAGATTAGAAAGTTAATAAAACAAGATAAGATTAATATTAAAATAAAAGATTTTAAACCATCATATTTTTGCTTTATCCAGTTTATTTTTGGTCCCAATGCCATAAAAATTAAAAACGGTATAATAACAGGAGCAATTACTGCATTATAAAAAGGAGGCCCGACAGAAATTTTGGTGTCGTAGAGCACTTGCGTAAAAATGGGATAAACTGTACCTATAAATACAGTAGCTAAATAAAACATCATGAACCAATTATTACTTAGTATAAAAGTCTCTTTACTCAATGGTTCAACGTAAAATTTATCACTAATTCTTCTTTTTATAAAAATTACAAAAGAAAAGCCTATCATTAAAGATAAAAATATTAAGATGTATAACCCTCTTGAAGGGTCATTAGCAAAAGTATGAACAGAATTAAGTATTCCCGATCTAACCAAAAAAGTTCCTGTTACACTAGAAATAAAAGTTATTAAGGATAAAATTAGAACCCAATTGTAGAGGTAATTTCTTTTTTCTAAAACTAATACAGAGTGAGCTAATGCGGTCATGCAAAACCATGGAATAAGTGAAGCATTCTCTACCGGGTCCCAAAACCAAAAACCTCCCCATCCCAATTCATAATAAGCCCAGATAGATCCAAAAATTATGCCCAATGATTGAAAAGACCAAGAAATTAATACCCAGGTTTTTATTGATGAGGCAAAATTTTTACCTTCAATATTGGAAAGTATCGCTCCCATAGCTGCAGAAAAATAAATTGATGACCCAACAAACCCTAAATATAATAACGGAGGATGAATAACTAAAGCTGGATCCTGCAAAATTGGATTTAATCCTAAACCTTCTAAGGGAACAGGTAAGATTTTAAAAAAAGGATTAGAACTTGATATTAGAAATATTAAAAAACCCAATATTAAAATATTTTGCACTAGCAAGGTATAAAGGCTGTAGCTCTTATTTGATTTATTATTAAATACAAGAAATAAATAAGAAAAAATTACCATAATATTAATCCATAAAAGTAAACTTCCTTCATGATTTCCCCAAACACCAGCTATTTTATAAAATATAGGCTTAGAAGTATGAGAGTTTTGATAAACAGCGAGTAATGAAAAATCTGAAAAAACAAAACCAAAGGTTAATAAAATAAAAGACGCTATAATAAAAGTTATTTGAAAAACTGAAAGATACACCAAATCTTTACCAATTTTAAAATTTTTTTCTCTAAGATTTTGAAAAGATAAATAAATTATCAAAAAGGTAAAAAGAATACTTCCAGTAAGTAAAATATTTCCAGCGCTACTTAACATTTTCTTTCAATATTTTTTTCATTTGTGGTGGCATATAATTTTCGTCATGCTTCGCTAAAATTCTATCTGCTATTAAATATTTTTTATCATTAAGCTTGCCTTCAACCACGGCTCCTCGCTCTTCTGAAAATAAATTTGGAACAGCTCCATTATAAACAACTATTAATTCTTTTTTGTAATCAGTTAAGATAAATTGTATTTCTTTATTATTTTGTTGAATAGAATTTTTTTTTACCATTCCGCCAACTCTAATCATATTACTATTTTCAACTTCATTATTTGAAAAAATTTCTGATGGAGTTTTAAAATACAAGATATTTTGTTTTAAGTTAAAATATATAAAAACTAAAAATAATAGAGATACTAGGGCTATAGAAGTAAGAAATAAAAGTCTTGTTTTAATTTTTTTTGTAAGCATTCAAGATGCTTTAATTTAATTTATTTTGCGATGCCAGAATACTGCTGATTACCTTAGATGACTTAGCAATCCTCTTTTTGTGTTCAGCGGGCAACTTCTCCAGTTCTTGGGCAAATTCTTTCTCATACTTTTTTAAGGTTTTTCTAGTACGGTAAAAAAGCAAATAACAAAAAAGCAAGACAACTAGAAAAGATGTCCAGATATAAAATCCGTATCCACCCATTTGTAAAAATTCATTTATCATAATCTTTTAATGTTTTGTTTCTTTATTTTAATGATTTCTGTTTTGTATTTCATTAGAAAAATTAACGCACAATACAACAATAAAACCAATAACATCAATAATAAAGGAATTAACATACTAGAATGTATGCTGGAAGTCCCTAAAAATTTTATACTTGCTGGCTGATGTAGCGTTGACCACCATTCTACAGAATATTTAATTATTGGAATGTTAATCATTCCAAGAATAGATAAAGCTGATAAAATTTTAGGTAAATTTTCTTCATTTTTAAAATATTTTAAAGATAGAATAAAAAAGATATAAAATAACATTAACACTAGCATTGAAGTTAATCTAGCATCCCATGCCCACCACGTTCCCCAAGTTGGTTTTCCCCAAAGAGACCCTGTTACGATTGATAAGCACGTAAATAGTAATCCTATAGGAGCTAAGCTCTTTATAATTAAAAATAAATTTTTAATTTTAAAAACAAAATTTAAAATTGTACTGATTGCAATTACCGAAAAAACTAAAAGACCAATCCAAGCTGCAGGAACATGGACATACATTATTCTTACTGTATCACCTTGTAAATAATCTATAGGTGAAATAATTAATGCAAAAGATAATCCAATTATTAGAACCACAAAAAAGATTGAATTTATAAATTTTATAAATTTATCTATATAAAAAATTATATTTCCAAAAGAAAAAAATTCCATAACCGACTTATTACTACAGTATTTTTTTTTTAAGGGAAGATACATTTTTGCCTAATTGAGAATTTGGAGGGAGTAAGAAGTATGAGTAATCCTCAACTAGGCTTCAACAAACAATACTTAAATAAATTTTCTGGCCAAGTTTTGGACCAAAAATGTTAAATTTATGGCGAATAATACTAGTTGGAGGGTTTTAAGTAACTTGTTCCTTTTTTTCCTGTAAAAATTTCTTCTATTAAAGGATGTTTTACAGGCTCGCTAGATTCATCTATTAAGAGATTTTGTTCCGAAACATAAGCTTCATAAGTTACCTCGTTGCTTTCAGCAAGTAGATGATAAAAGGGTTGATTCTTTTTAGGTCTCACGTCTTTTGGGATAGATTGATACCATTCCTCTGAATTATTAAACTCAAAATCGACATCATAAATTACGCCTCTAAAATCAAAGTGACGGTGTTTAACTACTTCTCCTATAGAAAACTTTGCTTTATTAATAGACATACTTAATACTTAATAATTTTTTGCCCAAAATCAATATATAAATTTAATATTAATTTTATTTATGTTAGAATTTTAATGTGAATAAGTCTTTATTGAAATTTCTGACAGACTTTGGGCCTTTATTAATATTCTTTTACTTTTATAAAAGAAGTGGAAATACCTTAAGTATTGCCATACCCCCTCTTATAATTTCTACAATTATTGCAGTGATTGTCGTTTATATAGTTGATCG
>CACKXF010000024.1 GCA_902604065.1 uncultured Pelagibacteraceae bacterium
TAAAACTCTCGCTGGAAAAGGAGCTTGGGTAATGATGCAAAGATCATTCAAAGAAGAAATAAAAGACGAAAAAACTAAAAAGGCAATGACCAAAGAATTTATTGATTATTATGCAAAAAATATTGATAAAAATAGCAAACCATTAAATGGAACTATTGAATTTTTAGATTGGGCAAGAAATAAAAAAATATCTATGGCTGTTTGTACAAATAAACAAGAACGTTTGGCAGTCGATCTATTAAAAAAATTAGATATTTACAGATATTTTGAATATGTTGCTGGTTCTGATACCTTTGCCTTTAACAAACCTGATCCAAGACATTTAACTAATGTAGTAGAAATCATCGGAGGGGATTTAAAAAAAACAATTATGATAGGTGATAGCGAAGTCGATGCTGTGTCTGCCCATAACGCAAAGCTACCTTTTATTCTAGTTAAAGATGGTTATACCGAAAAATCAGAAAAAGAAATTAAACATGATGAATTAATTTTAGATTTTGTTGGTTTTGAAAAAATTATAGAAAAATATTTATGATTACTTTTGCTCTTTTCTCAGCATTAGCAGCATTTTATTTTACAATGTTTATCACTCCAGGTCCCAATAATGCTATGTTGACTGCTTCTGGTTTAAAATTTGGTTTTGTTAAAACTTTACCACACGCTATTGGAATTCCTTTAGGTCATATTATACAAATTGGGTTAACTTGTTTTGGCTTAGCAAATTTATTTCTAATTTACCCTCAAGTTCAGTTTTATATGAAAATATTATGTTTTTTTTATTTAATTTATTTGGGTTGGAAAATGATTGGTTCTTTTAGTATGATTAAAAGAGAAACCGGTAGACCGTTGAAATTTTATGAAGCTTCTCTTTTTCAATTTATTAATCCTAAAGCCTGGTCAATAGCTGTAACAGTTGCTTCTGGTTTTTTTCCATCTGAAGAAAATATTTTTGTTGGAGTTGCGTTTGTTACAATTACTGCAGCTGTAATTTGTTTTCCATCAATATGTGTATGGGCTCTTTTTGGAAGTGGTTTAAAAAAATATGTAAATAATTTTAAAATAAAAAAAACTATAGAATATTTGCTTGCAATACTGTTGTTTTTAACTGGTTTGTTTATTTTACTTAAATAATCTTTGATTTTTATACTCTGCTCTAATATATATCTGAGCAAATGCACTTTACAAAAAAAACAGTTGCTGAAAAAAGATCAGACTTTGTAAAAAAATTACAATCAAATAAATTATTAAGATTTCCTGGTGCATATAACCCGTTATGTGCAAAACTTATTGCTGAAATTGGTTTTGATGGGGTTTATGTTTCTGGTGGAGTAATGTCTAATGACCTGGGTTTACCCGACATAGGTCTTACAACATTAGAACAAGTGAGTCTCAGGAGTGGGCAAATATCTCGAGTTACAGATCTTCCAACAATTGTTGATATAGATACAGGTTTTGGTAACTGCAAAAAAACTATTGAGGTATTTGAAAGTAAGGGTCTAGCAGGTTGTCATTTAGAAGATCAAATTGCAGAAAAGAGATGTGGCCATTTAGATAACAAAGAACTTGTTTCAAAGGAAGAGATGATTAAAAAAATTAAAGAATGTGTAGAAAGCAGAAAAGATAAAAATTTTTTAATAATCGCCAGAACAGACGCTAATACAGTTGAGGGATTAGATAAAACGATAGACAGAATAAAGTCTTATGAGGATGCAGGAGCGGATATGATATTTCCTGAAGCAATGAAAAATGAAAATGAGTTTGAAAAAGTAAGAAAAAATACAAGAGGATATTTACTGGCTAATATGACAGAGTTTGGCAAATCAAAACTACTAGAGAAAAAACAATTAGAATCTCTTGGATATAATTTAGTTATATATCCTGTTACCACCCAGAGATTAGCTATGAAAAGTGCAGAAGATGGTCTGAAATCTATTTTTAAAGATGGGCATCAAAATAATATTATAAACAAAATGCAGACAAGAAAAAGGTTGTATGAGCTTGTAGAATATGAGAAATACAATACGCCAGATAAAAAAATAACAGACTTTTCTACTGAGGGACACGAATAATGAGTGAAGAAATTAAAAAAGGTTTACTAGGAATAGTTGTCGATGAAACAACCATCTCTCATGTTGTTCCAGAACTTAGCGCGCTTACTTATAGAGGATATACCGTTCAAGAATTATGTGACAAGTGTGATTTCGAAGAAGTTGCTTACCTAGTTTTACATGGTGAACTTCCAAACAAAAAACAATTAAAAAAATTTATTAAAGACGAACGGTCTGAAAGAAAACTTTCAAAACAAATATTAAATGATATTAAAAAAATGCCTAGAACAGCTCATCCAATGGATGTTATTAGAACTTGTGTAAGCTTGATGGCTTTAGAAGATAAAGACACAAAGGATAACTCACCAAAAGCAAATATGAGAAAAGCTATGAGGATTTTTGCTAAAACCCCTACTGCAGTTGCGGCATATTTTAGAAGTAGAAAAGGTAAAAAAATAATATCTCCGGATAAAAAATTATCTTTTTCAGAAAATTTTTTTAAGATGATGTTTAATAAAGTTCCGGATAAAGAGATTGTAAGAGCATTCGATATTTCTCTAATTCTTTACGCTGAGCATAGTTTTAATGTTTCAACTTTTACAGCAAGAACAATTACTAGTAGCTTGTCAGATCTACATGGTGCAATTACTGGAGCTATAGCTTCTTTAAAAGGCCCATTACATGGTGGAGCTAATGAAGCTGTCATGCATATGATGAAAGAAATTAAAAAACCGGAAAAAGCTAAGGTTTGGATTGAAAACGCCTTGGCAAAAAAAAAAGTTGTTATGGGGTTTGGCCATAGAGTTTATCGTACCGGAGACTCAAGAGTTCCAACTATGAAACACTACATGTTTAAAGTAGCTAAACTTTTGAAAAAAGAAAAATATACTCAAATGTATGAAACTTTAGAAAAAGTAATGTTGGAAAAAAAGAATATTCATCCGAATGTAGACTTTCCATGTGGACCAACATATTACATGATGGGTATAGATATAGATTTTTATACACCGATATTTGTTATGTCTAGAATTACTGGCTGGTCTGCACATATAATGGAGCAGCACGCATCGAATAAGTTGATAAGACCTTTATCAAAATACAAAGGTCAAGAAGTCAGAGAAGTAATGCTTTTAAACCAAAGATAATTAAATATCGATTACAGCAAATTTCCCCTCGATTATTCTTAAAGATAAACTCTCTTTTTTAACATAATCATCAATAGCCTTTTTAACGTCAGTTATATAACTAACATCTTGATAATCATCACAAACTATTGTCCCCTTTTTGCCCTTGATATTTTCATAAATATTTTTGAGATCATTAAAAGTTGTTTGATAGCTATGCCCTCCATCAATAAAAGCAAAATCAATTTTTTTTATATCTAAATTTTTAAGCACTTTATTAGAGTCGCCCTTATGAAGACTTATTTTATTGTCAAATTTCTTCAAAAATTTTTTTACGCTTTTAAGCGAGTTTAAATTCTCTTTCAAATATAGATTGTAGTAAATGTGTTTTAATGGATTAGAAAACTTTTGATTGGCAATATAACTAGGCTTCATTTCATCATCATCACCTATATCATCCCCAAATAGGTCTACCCCGGTATAGGTAAAATCACCATTCTGAACTAAATTTAAAAACTCGCAAATGTTTCTAGAAGTAACTCCACAAAAAACTCCAATTTCCAAAAAATGCTTTGGTTTTTTTTGTTTAACAATTTCAATTAATACATTACCCCACTTGGGGTTTAATCCAGTTTTTCGCCAATATTTTTTGAATTTGAAATCCAAATATTAAGCAAATACCTCACCCCAAGTTCCTTGAGTAGAAGCTTTAGAATATTCTGTAGCTCTGCCTTCAAAAAAGTTCATGTGCTCTACACCATTTAACATAGTATCTAACCACACAAGAGGGTTTTTCTTGACATCATAAATTGGCTCAAGACCAAGTTGTTCTAATCTTCTATTGCCAATAAATCTAATATATTGCTTAACTTCGTTAGCTGTTAAGCCGTTTAAAGGTCCCATTTGAAAAGCTAAATCAATAAATGCATCTTCGTGTTCTACAATTGTTTTACATGCATCAACAATTTCTTTTTTTAGTTTATCGTTCCATATTTGTGGCTCTTCTTTAATAAAATCTTTAAAAAGTCTTATCATTGAATTACAATGCAAAGTTTCATCTCTAACTGACCACGTAACTATTTGGCCCATTCCTTTCATTTTGTTAAATCTAGGAAAGTTTAATAATATTGCGAAACTTGCAAATAACTGAAGACCTTCTGTAAAAGCAGAAAATACTGCCATGGTCATAGCTATATTGTGTTTTGATTTAACGTCAAAGCCTTGCATATAATCATATTTATCCTTCATTTCTTTGTACTCTAAAAAAGCGGAGTATTCAGTCTCCGGCATACCTATAGTGTCTAATAAATGTGAATAGGCAGCTATATGAACTGTTTCCATTGCAGCAAATGCGGTCATCATCATTAAGACCTCTGTTGGTTTGAAAACAGTAGTGTAATGTCTTAAATAACAATTATTAACTTCAACATCTGCTTGAGTAAAAAATCTAAATATATGAGTTAATAGATTTTTTTCAGCTACAGTAAGATTTTTTTGCCAATCTCTAACATCATCTCCTAATGGAACTTCTTCTGGCAGCCAGTGAATTCTTTGTTGTGTCAACCATGCATCGTAACACCATGGGTATCTAAAAGGTTTATAAACTGGGTTTTCTACAAGTAATCCCATTTTTTTAGGTTGAATTATTTTTGAATTAGTTTTTTTGGCTACTGACATGATAAACACTCCTCATAGTTATTATCTTCATTGTTAGATTGATTTTTCTTCTTATATACGTTTTTTGTTACATCAGTTGATGATCCAGCAGTTACGTCTTCTGCTCTTTGTATTGACTTAGATCTACAATAGTAAAGACTTTTTAAACCTTTCTTCCAGGCTTGAAAATGAATATCATGAAGTTCTTTTTTATGTATATCTGCAGGTACAAAAACATTTATTGATTGTGCTTGTGATATATGTGGTGTTCTATCCGCTCCTAATTCTACCACCCATCTTTGGTCTATTTCAAAAGCAGTTTTAAAAGTATCTTTTTCTTCATTAGTTAAAAAATCTAAATGAGAAACAGAGCCTTGGTTCGTTGTGATGCTAGACCAAGTTTCTTCATTATTTTTTTTATATTTTTCTAGTATTTTGGTTAAGTATTTGTTTCTTACATTAAAAGAGCCGGATAAAGTTTTGTGAGTATAACTATTACCAGATATTGGTTCTACTCCAGCAGAAGTTCCTCCACAAATTATTGATATTGAGGCTGTTGGTGCAATTGCAGTTTTGTTTGAAAACCTCTCTTTAATTCCATATTCAGCCGCATCAGGACAAGAACCTCTTTCTTCTGCGAGAACAACAGATGCTGCGTCGACTTTTTCTTGAATATTTTTGAAAATTTTTTTGTTCCAAACTTTACTCATAACTGATCCAAATGGTATATTTTTTTGTTGGAAAAAAGAATGCAATCCCATCACTCCTAAACCTACGCTTCTTTCTCTCATTGCTGAATATTTTGCGTTCGTAAATTCATCAGGTGCTCTTTCAATAAAATCAGTCATTACATTATCTAAAAATCTCATCACATCTTCAACAAATTGATTATCTTCTTTCCATTCATCATACGTGTCCAAATTTAATGATGAAAGACAACAAACTGCTGTTCTTTCTTTTCCAACATTGTCGATTCCTGTAGGTAATGTTATTTCGCTACATAGATTTGAAGTTTTTACTTTCAAACCAGCCAACTTATGGTGCTGAGGAATCTGTCTGTTTACAGTGTCTATATAAATTATATAAGGTTCACCTGTTTCTATTCTTGCAGTTAATAATCTGATCCACAAATTTCTTGCAGGTAATGTGGACTGAACTGAACCGTCATTAGGACTTCTTAGCGCCCACTGACTATCAGTCTCTACTGCTCTCATAAAATCATCTGTTACCAATACACCATGGTGTAAATTTAAGGATCTTCTATTAACGTCTCCACCTGTTGGTCTTCTCATTTCGATAAATTCCTCTATTTCAGGATGGTCAATTTGTAAATAACAAGCTGCTGAGCCTCTTCTTAAAGATCCTTGGCTAATTGCTAATGTTAGAGAGTCCATAACTTTAATAAAAGGAATAATTCCAGAAGTTTTACCAACTTTACCTATTTTTTCTCCTATAGATCTTAGGTTTCCCCAATAACTTCCTATACCTCCTCCTCTAGCGGCCAACCAAACATTTTCTTCCCACAAACTAGTTATACCTTTAAGGCTATCATTGGCCTCATTCAAAAAACAAGAAATTGGCAGCCCTCTTTCTGTGCCACCATTTGATAAAACGGGTGTAGCAGGCATAAACCATAGGTTGCTTATATAATTGTAAATTCTTTGAGCGTGTAAGTTATCATCAGCATATACGCTTGCCACTCTAGCAAATAAGTCCTGAAAACTTTCGTTCTGTCCAAGGTATCTATCTTTTAAAGTTTCTTTACCAAAGTCAGTAAGATTTGAATCTCTGGATCGATCAATTTTTATTGTAATTCCTTTTTCGTTTTGAAATAGCTCAGTTTCTCCTGATAAAGAAAAGAGGTCTGGCTTCTTAGGTCCGTTGTTTTTTTGTCCATTATGGTTCAACTGGCTCATATTGCCCATAGCTTTTTTTATTGCCAAAGATACGTTTTTGCTCATAATTTTACTTGTTTTACTGTTAAATTGTTAATAAACAACTATATGTTGTGTTACAAGTATGTTAATATACTATATAACGTTAAAATCAATAGAACATTATAAGAACATTTGATTATTTTTGCAAGTGGAAAATTTTGTTAATAAACATTTAATAACAAATGCCTTTATTCTTTAGTATTTATAGCTCATGAAAATCAATCCAAATGGTTTTAGAGAATATGATGCTAGATGGCTTTTTGAAAAAGAAATCGATATTGAGGGAATCATCGATTTGGGAAAAGGTTTAGGAACTCAAATAATAAATCATACGAAAAAGAGAAATCCAAGAATTATTGTTGGTCACGATTACAGATCGTATAGTGAAAAAATTAAAAAAGCTCTAATTGAAGGCTTAGTTTCAACAGGCTGTAGTGTTGAAGATATAGGTTTATCATTATCACCAATGGTTTATTTTGCACAATTTAATTTAAACTCGGATGCAATTGCAATGGTAACAGCAAGTCATAATGAAAATGGCTGGACAGGTGTAAAAATGGGTATCAAAAAAGGTTTGACACATGCTCCTGAAGAAATGTCTGAACTGAGACAAATTACACTTAATAAAAAATTTATTGAAGGAAAAGGTAATAAAAAAAATATAATGAATTTTAAAGAAATCTATGCTCAAAATTTGATAAAAAAAAATAAAATTAAAAAAAAAATTAAAGCAGTAGTAGCTTGTGGAAACGGTACTGCAGGTGTATTTGCGCCAGAGATATTAAGGGGTGTTGGTTGTGAAGTTATTGAATTAGATTGTAATCTAGATTGGTCTTTTCCAAAATACAATCCAAATCCAGAAGATTTGAACATGCTGCATGCAATAGCTAAAGCAGTAAAAGATAATAAGGCTGATGTCGGATTTGGTTTTGACGGAGATGGCGATAGATGCGGTGTAATCGACGAAAAAGGAAATGAAATTTTTTCTGATAAAATTGGACTATTAATAGCAAGAAATCTAGCACCTAAACATAAAAACTCTAAATTTATAGTAGATGTAAAATCAACTGGCCTTTATTCAAAAGACCAAGTTTTATCTGAAAATCAATGTGAAACTATTTATTGGAAAACTGGTCATTCCCATATTAAAAGAAAAGTAAATTTAGAAAAAGCTTTAGCTGGATTTGAAAAAAGTGGTCATTTCTTTTTTAATCAACCTCTTGGATATGGTTATGATGATGGAATTAATTCAGCTATTCAAGTTTGTCATTTAATAAATAATCAAAATAAAAATATGAGTGAAATTTTAAATGAATTGCCCAATACTTTTCAAACACCAACTATGGCACCATTTTGTAAAGATGAAGAAAAATATAATGTTGTTGCAGAAATGGTTAAAAAAGTTCAAAAACTA
>CACKXF010000025.1 GCA_902604065.1 uncultured Pelagibacteraceae bacterium
TGGCTTGACAATTAGTATTAATAATCTTAGTAAGATTATAATAACAAAAACAAGGAAAATTCATGTCAAAAGAAATTGGTTCAAAAGTAAAAAAAATAGTTGCAGATCATTTAGGTGTCGATGAAGAAAAGGTTGTTGATGAAGCAAGTTTCATTGATGATTTAGGAGCAGATAGCTTGGATACAGTTGAATTAGTAATGGCTTTCGAAGAAGAATTTGGATCTGAAATATCAGATAGCGAAGCAGAAAAAATATTAACTGTAGGTGATGCTATTAAATTTATTGAGAGTAAATCTTCACAATAAATAGGTAAGAGGAAAAAAATTGGGAGTTAATATAGTATTATCATCACCATCCGGTGCAGGAAAAACAACGATAACAAAAAAACTAAGTCAAAAGTATTCAAACATAAGAGTATCAATATCTCATACTACTAGAAAACCAAGACCCAATGAAATAGATGGCTTAGACTATTTTTTTGTAAGTAAATACAAATTTGAAGATTTAATAAAAAAAAAAAATTTTTATGAACATGCAAAAATATTTGATAATTATTATGGAACTTCAAAAAAACTTGTAGAAGATTTTCATAAAAAAAAATTTGATGTTGTTTTTGATATTGATTGGCAGGGCACAAAACAACTTTCAAAGTATAAGGAATTAAATCTAATAAAAATCTTTATTTTACCTCCTGACAAATTAGAATTAAAAAAAAGGTTAATAAAAAGAAATCAAGATAATAGTGAGGTAGTTGATAAAAGATTAAAACAATATGAGAATGACATTAAACATTGGAATGATTATGATTATATTGTAATTAATAATGATTTAGAAAGTTGTTTTAATCAAATTGAAAAAATTATTAAAAACCATAAAAAAAAAAAATTATCTCTTGCTTAAACTATTTTGGTAAAATTTAGCTATTTTAAAGTATGTTTTTTCATCAATTTTTTCAGGTCTTAGTTTTAAATCTATTTTTAACTCTTTTATTAATGGTTCAAAATTAACTTTTATTTTCTTAAAAGCTTTATTTATCATCTTACGCTTACCAGAGAAAAAAGTATTAGTTATATATTCTAAGGAATTTAAAGATTTAAGGTTAAAATCTTTTATTTGTATAGGCTCAAATTCTATTATCATTGAGTCAACTTTAGGTTTTGGAAAAAAACTATTTCTAGAAACATGAAAGTAATTAAGTACTTTCAATCTAGATTTAGTGATTATAGAGAGTCTTGAATAATTTTTATCATTTACTTTTGCTATAATCTTTTCCCCAACTTCTTTTTGAAACATGAATATAATCTTTTTATAATTAGGTAACCATATATGAAACTTAAGAAATTTAATTAATATTTGTGAAGAAATATTATAGGGTAAATTTCCAAAAACTATAGAATCCTTTTTAATCAAATTCTCAAGATTAATTTTGAGAATATCCTTATTCAATAAGTTTATATTTTTATTTTCATTTAAATTATTGGCGAGAATTTCTAATAATTTTTTATCTTTTTCAATTGCTGTAAAAGTTTTTGGATTTTCTTTAAGAATTTCTAAACTTAAATTTCCTGAACCTGGTCCAACTTCGAAGACATTTTTCTGATAAATTAAATTTAATGATAATATTTTTTTTATTATGTTTTTATCTACAAGAAAGTTTTGCCCGAGAGATTTCTTGAATTTAATCATTTTTTCTTTATTTTAAGAATAGTTTTAATACATTCATTCAAACTTTTAGGGTCCGAAATATTTAAACCTTTTTTGTCGTAGCCTGTTCCATGATCTGGAGATAGCCTAACATAAGGCAGTCCTAAAGTTATATTAACAGCATCAAATTTAAACAATGTTTTAAAAGGGGAGAGGACTTGATCATGATACATACCTACAATAACATCGAAATCTTTAAAATTTTCTTTTAAAAAAACCGTGTCAGAAGATAAGGGACCACTTAACTTAATTTTTTTTTTTAAAATTTTAATAGATGGAATAATAATCTTTGCTTCCTCTGAGTTTTTTCTGAATTCATAGTTGTGTGGATTTAATCCCAATACACCAATTCTAGGTTTTTTATTAAAATATTTAGTGTAGTAGTTATCTAAAATATTAATCTTATCAATAATGATATTTTTTTTGATACTCCTTGAAACATCTTTTATTTTAATGTGTGTAGTAATAGGAGAAACAGACAATTGCTTATTATAAATCATCATTACTTCGAGGTTTTTTGTTCTATTTTTCCTGCCTAAAAATTCAGTTATGCCAATATTTTTATTTTTAAAAATATTTTTTTTATTTATAGAACAATTTATGAAACCTTTTATTACACCTTTTAATGCAAGATCATGCGCTATATCAAAGCATTTAAGTATGTATTTTGAACTGTGTTTAATGGGTACATTAAAAGGATGATCAAATTTTAAAGGGACATCTAAGATATTCAAAGTATTTTTGGAATTATTTAAATCGTTTATATTTTTTATGTTATATAATTTTACTTTAGATTTAATTTGCTTTAATTGTTTATCTAACAAGTTAAAGTTTCCAATAATTATACATTTTTTTTTCGATGCAATAGATTTAGCTAAAATTTCAGAATTAATACTATTGGGTTCACCAAGGATGATTGCAAATTTATTCATTTATAACTATAAAAGTATTTTTTTCCAAATTTACGTAGTGTGAATTAGAGAAAATATTTAATTTTTCTTCTTTCTCCTTATTTATAATATTTTGCTCTATTCTTGCTAAATCAAGATTATTTTTGTTTAATGTTCTTTTATCATTAAGTTTTATTATAACTAAATTGTTTCTATTTTTAATTGGACTTGATATTTGACCTATTTGTAATTTATTGATTTCTTGAAGATAATCATCAGAAATTGATTTAGATGCTATCCATCCTATTATCCCTTCGTTTGTAGAAGAAACAGAATTACTATAAATAGCGGCAGTATTTTCGAAACCATTTTCATTTATGTTTTTAAAAATTAATGAAATTTTTTTTTCATCATAATTTTCTAAAACGATTTCAGATAAATTAAACTCAACTATTTCTTTATTTTTTTTTACTTCTTGATTAAGTTCCGATTTGATTAATTCTTCATCAACATCTAGTTGTTTTTTATAAAGAGTATATATTAGCGAGTTCCATTTTAGATTTATAATAGTTTTATTAACAAAATAATCATAATTAGCCCCATATTTTTTAAAATGATCTTTTAAATCAAGATTTTCAATTCCGATGTTATTTGCAATAGATTTCAAATAGCTGTCTAAATCTTTTTTATTAAAGTCATCAACGTTATATCTTTCTAATTCAATTTTTTTTATACTTATTTTTTTTAAACTTTGAAAAGCCATACTTTGAAGACTTTTCAGATTTTCTGGTTTTGATTTTTCATTTGAAAGAGCTAAAATAGTATTAATTTCATTTATGATGTCATAGTTAGTTATAATTTCATTTCCAATTTTTGCTAATATTTTGTCTTGCATTTCAGCACCTAAATTTGTTGAAATTATTATATTAATTGCAATAAATATTATTATTTTCTTTATCTTGATCATTTAGGGGTTGGTGTTTTTATTTGCCCAAGAGGTGAGAATGTAATTTTAAACATTAAAGTATCTTCAGGTTCAAGATCTTTATCTCTATAAAACTCTCTTCTAAAAGCTAGACCAGCTCTTAAACAGTCATTAATATATTCATATTCTAAATCATAAAATTCGGACGAGTTGGATAGCAAGTTCCTTTTAGTGCTAAAAGATAATGCTGCATTTTCTTTATTATATATAGCCTTCGTACTCATATATTTTTGATTTCCTATATTTTGCCTTTCCTCTAGATAAGAAATATTAAAGCTAGTTTTGGGGTAAATTAGATCTAGATCGAACTGATTTTGATTTAAATCGTTTAAATTTTGATCTAAGGAAAATTTATTTGATACTTTTAAATTGTTATTAATTCTTAAATTTGTTTCACTAACAATATCTGAAAATCTTTGATTTAATGAAGTCTTTACAGGCATATTTTTGTTATCACTTTCACTTATTACCTGACCAATACCAAAACTGAATTTTTCACCAATAATATTATCATTTTCATTTAAATCTTTGATTTTAAAATCAAAGCCTAAACTTAAATTAGAGCCTGTGTCCACTTTATTAATTGTATTGACCTTATTTAGTTTAAATAAATTAGAATACGATAAAGTTTGTGACTCATCAGAAATATCTCGCATATGTTGAGGGGATAATTTGAGTAAAATTTTAGGCTTAAATAAATTCAATTGTTTTTTTTTCTCATTTATTTTAAATAAACCAAGTTCTGACTTTAATCCTAATGCCCCGTAAAACTCAGAAACATTCTTGTTACTTTTGTAAATTTTTTCGTTTTTTGAATTATAATTAACATTTTTAAATAAACCTAAAAATTCATTTTCAAAACCTAGTTTATTTATCCAGCTATTTGAAACCCAATTAAAGTCATTAGTAACAACATCCATTTGTTTATCTACATCATAGTTTCTTACCATCAATTCTGATTTAAGATCTAAAATACCTAACTTTTCATCAATAAAAATATTTTTTTCTAATAAAACTTCTGGGTAAATGTATTCATATTTAGCATTACCTGTTTTGCTTAAATCTTCATTAGCAGATACCTTTGTATTAAAAAATAGGTCATTTTTTTGATAATTATAATTTATAGTATTATTCAAAGTATCATCAAGGTAATCAACTAGTTCAGTTTTTAATTTATTCACTTTAGCATAAGTGTTGTTTGATGTATGTTGCAGTTTTATCTCTAGATTACTTGAATGATCCTCTTCCTCATGAAAGGTTGTAAAAAGTTTCGCGAACAAATGAGATCTCGCACCTGCTGTTTTAGTATTTGTCTTTTTTTTGTATCCTTTTGTATATCCAGAGTCTAAAATCAAAAAAGAGTTTTTGAAATCTTGTCTGTACTCTGCAAGATATAAAGGTTCGTTACTAGAATGTAATCTTGGAGTAAAAGTAATATCCTTATCATTTGTAATATTCCAAAAATAAGGAATATCAACTCCAAATCCTATATTTGTACTATTAGTAAAACTAGGCACAAGAAAACCCGATCTTCTTTTTACCGAAGGATCTGGATGAGAAAGTCTTGGAAGGTATAATATCGGAAAGTCATAAACTTTTAAGATTGCGTTTTCGTAGTACACAGTTTTTTTGGCGTTATTATGTTTAATTTTTTTAGCCTGTATCTCCCAAGGAGGACATTTATCTCCATCTCTAAAACCGCAATATGTAATTACACCTTTTTGAATAGATGTATCATCGGAGCTAATAGATAAGCTGTTAGCAAATACCCTTGGATTATTTTTTGGATTATCTTTAAAATCATTATCATTAAAAAATAGCTTTGCATCAGAACCAATTATTTTTTTCTTTTTTTCATCTATATAAACTTCAGTGAATTTAAAATTATTTTTGTTTTTATCTGTTAACTCCACGTTGCCTCTTGAAAATATAATATTTTTGATAGAATTATAATTTAACATTTCAACAGAAATATTATTACCATCAACATCTACTATAGTAGCTGGATAATCAGTCTTTATAATTTTGTTTTTATTATCAAATAAAAAATTTTGACCTTCTATTTTGTAATTTTCTGAAGTTGTAATTATTGTATTTCCAAAACTTTCAAGTAAATCATTAGTTTTTGAATATACAGCATTATTTGATTGAAGAATGTTACCAAACTCGTCTTTAGCAACTACGTCTCCAGAAAATTTTATTTGAGATTTTTTCTTTTCAATACCAACCTCTGAAGATTGAATTTTCAATGTCTCTGAATATAAATTACCTTTAAAAAAAAAGGAAAAAGCAATAACTATTAATATAAAAAGATTATTTCTCATTTATTTGCAGTAATCCTATACTATTTATTAAAGCAATTATAATAATCGGTATCCAAACAGACATTTCAGGAGACAATCTGTCAGATTTGCTTAACGCTACTGATAAATCTTTCATATAATATATTATCGCACAGGAGAGAACAGCGATTAAAAGTAGATTGATATTGTTAGGCGATCTATTATTAAGTGTAAATATTGCCGCTAAGACAATCATAAGTATCAAAAAAAAGGGAAGAGCAAAAAATGAGTTTATCCTCTCTGATATAATTGACTTATCATATCCTCTTAAAGCTAATTTTTCCTTATTAATCAATATATCTAGGAATGATATTGTATCTAAGTTTTTATAAAGAGAGTTTAACTTTTCTAAATTATAAAAAGATCTAAAATCTAGGTTTTCATACTTTTCAAGCTGGATATTACCTTGGCTATTAAAGTTAAAAACTTTAGGATTTTCCATCTTCCATATGTTATTTGATACATCTGCTTTGTTAGATTCTATTCTTTTTTTTATATAATTTTCAGAAATTACATTAATAGAAACATCTACTAAATAATTTTGATCTAGTCTTTTTGCGTTAATTACAATTAAATCATTATTAGAATATTCTCTTATCCATACACCATTTCTATTAATAGTTACGAGATGGTCAGTATCTTTAGAATAATTTGATTTTGTTTTTTCATAATATTTAACCATATTTGATGTAATAGGATTGATTACTAATAAAATAAATACTCCCCAAACAAAAGCCAAAGCACTTATTATTGATATAATTTTAAAATTTGAATATCCAAATATTTTTAAAGTCAATAAGTCATTGCTTTGTCTAAGAGAAATAAAAAACCATATTGCTGATAAAAAAATTACAAAAGGCATTAAGTCTATGAAAATCAGGTTTGGTATATAGGATAAAGTTAAAATAATGGGTAAAAATAAACTAGAGTCAATATTTTTAAAAAATTCAATTTCTTCAAATAAATTCAAAATAACACCTAGACATAATATAATAAGGATAGCATTAAATAAAGATTTGCTATAACCAAAAATTAAATAATAATTAATTCTATTGATCATTTTAACTCTCCTTTTAATTTATTTAATAAGATAATGTAAAGTATCGGCAACAATATAAAAGGTATTGAAAGGTAAGAAATAAAATGAATATTAGAAAAACCTGAAAATCTTACAAGTAAGTCTGATAGAACTAAAAGAAAAAAACTTAATCCAAAAAATATATACCTATCATACATCTTAATTTTTTTATTTTTTTTGTAGATTAACAAAAATGAAATTAACACTGATATTACTGGAATGTAAAAAGGCATACCCAATCTTCTAGAAAAGGTTTCAATTATGACTGCAATGTTATTTTTTGGACAATTTTTAATGTAAATGTCATCTAATAATTCTCCTGAATAATATTTCTTTAAACAACCTAAAATTTTTATTGTAGGAGTTTCCTGAATTTTTAAATCTTTTATTACTCTATTATCTAAATTTTGAAAATTTAATAAAGTCCTATTAAATTGTATTATTCTAATTTTATTATTTTGATCGTAAGATTGTATTATTCCATTTTCTAGTATAATTTTATTTTCTTTAACAAAACCTCTTCTCGCTAAAATAGTTTGATCTTTTGAATTTTTAGCTTCAGGCAATAAATTGTTTAAATTATTACCATCATCTTTTATAAAAATATATTCTAGTTTTTCATCATTTTTTGAACCAATATATAAAGTTAATCCTTTAAAAGTATCTGAAAAAACATTAGGTTTTAAAAAATTTGATGCAGTATCAACGCCGGAGTCTTTAATGAGATTTCTTGAGATATTTAATGCAGTAGGAGTTATCAATGTT
>CACKXF010000026.1 GCA_902604065.1 uncultured Pelagibacteraceae bacterium
TTTTTCGATATCCATTCCTCCTTCTCTACTGCTTATAAAAGCTATTTTTGAACTTTGCCTATCTACTAAACATGACAAGTAGTATTCTTGAGAAATTTCTGATGCTTCTTCAATATATAATCTTTTAACTTTTTTTCCTTTGGGTCCAGTTTGAGGTGTTATCAAATTTTTACCAAGCAAAATTTTTGCTTCCTTTTTTAACTCTTCTATGCTTTTTACAAGTTTAACACCTCCGGCTTTTCCTCGACCACCAGCGTGAATCTGGGCTTTCAATACATATGAACTTGATTTTAAATTACCAATTTTTTTATCTATTTCATCTAAATTGTATATTACAATTCCTTTAGAAACAGGTGCTCCGAACTGTGCTAGTAGTTCCTTGGCCTGATGCTCGTGTATGTTCATAAAAAATACTTGTATTATAGTTTAAAATTGATTTAAGTAGATACAATCAAATGCGAATTAGTTCAAATGACTTTTTAAAATATTTTCTATTAGCCTTCTTTATTATCTATTTTTTTATTGGATCATTTGTTTATAAAGATTACGGCATAACAACAGACGAGGAATTTCAAAGATATTCTGGTTTTTTTTGGCTTGAATATATCCTTGGTTTTACACCTTTTGAGAATCTTAAAATTTTAGTTGGAGAAAAACTTAATTCTATAGAGGGATTTACTCTCCCTAATCCGGCTGATTTTCCCTTTTATGGTGTAATATTTGATTTGCCTTTAGCTTTAATTGAAACATTGCTTGGAATAGAAAAATCTAAGGACTATTTTTTTTTAAGGCATTTTTTTAATTTTGGAATTTTTTTTGTAAGTTCGATTTACTTTTTTTTCATTTTAAAAGATCGATTTAATAATTATTTAATTTCAATGTTTGGGCTATTTCTTTATGTAGGATCTCCAAGAATTTTTGGGGATAGTTTTTTTAATAATAAAGATATAGTTTTTTTATCTTTAATAACTATAGCTATATTTTATAGCTTTAAATTATTAAATGCATTTAATTGGAAAAATATTATTTTGTTTTCAATTTTTAGTGCCATAGCAACAAGCTCTAGAATACTTGGGGTCTTTTTGCCAGCTTCAATAATAGCGATTATATTTTTTGAAATGCTAGACAAAAAATTAAATTTTAATAATTTAAAAAAAATTATTTTATTAATTTTAGTGTATTTTATTTTCTTAATTATTTTGTGGCCTTATTTATGGACAAATCCAATAATTAATTTTTTAAACGCATTCTCTATATTTTCTAATTATATTATAGACATTGAATTTTTATTCAATGGAGACTTTATTTCCTCAAAGTCTTTGCCGCTTAGCTATCTTCCAATATGGATTTTTATTTCAACTCCAATAATGATTATTTTTTTATTTGTAATGGGCTATGGATTATATGGAAAAATATTTTCCTCAAGATTAATAAATATAGAAAATAATAAAGATAATAATCTTTGGATAAATAATTATGAAAAAAAAGATTTTTTCATGTTTTTTAATCTTTCAATTATTTTAATCTTTTTAATTTTATCGGATGTAGTTTTGTATAATGGATGGAGGCAAGTATATTTTCTTAATGTTTTCATTATATATTTTGCTACATATGGTATACATGGACTTTTTTCTAATTTTAAATTTTTTAAAAAATTTTCTAAAGGTATTTATTTTGTTATATCGATTTTAATAATTAATATTTATGTAGAAATTTATAGGACCCACCCTTTCCAAAGTTTATATTTTAATAAGTTTTTTACGAGCAATGCTAATGAAAAGTTTGAAGTAGATTACTGGGGATTATCAGGTAGAAAATTTTTTAATGAAGTTATTAGCTTAGAGAAAAAAAATTTAATTAATATAGGTGTTGCTTCCTGGATTCCTTTAGAAAGAAGTTTGGCTTTGTTTGATCTGCCCATGAAAAATAGGTTCAATATTGTAGGTCAAGATTACGATAAAGCTCATTATATTTTTTCAAACAACATCACAGAAATTAACAAAAAAATAAACAACAAATATGAAATTCCAAATAATTTTATAAAAATAGGAGAGTTAACTATTCGAAATTCTGTGGTTTATACAATTTACAAAAATAAAAATTTATAAAATAATTTTAGCAATCATTTTTAATTTCATATTTAAAAAAATATTCATTAATTTTAGTTTCTTTTAAACATTCTTTATTAATTAGATCGTGAATATTTTTTGATTTAACGGGTATTATGGAATAAATAACTTTAATATTATTTTTTTTTATAACATTATCTACTAACCTTTTATAGCTCTCAAAATAATTGCTTTCGGGAAGGGGGTAGTCTGTACCATCTAGAACATGCCATCTTGTTGGAGAGGATAAATTTTGATTTATAATTACTGATAGAAATGGATAATTTCCTAATACCATCTTATTTCTAGTCTCTTTTTCTAAAATAGATTTAATCTTATTGATAATTTCAATCTCCCTTTTAGGATTTGTTTTGAATTGAGGTGTGATCCATTTTAATCCTTCTAGTTTTTTATCAATAGCACTAGCATTTATTGCGATGTTTAAGTTTACGCCTTCTAATTCATGAAATTTTCTTCCTTCATTAAAACGTTCATGATATTTCATAGTGGTAATTAAGCACAGTAAAATAGTAAAAAAACTAAAAGTTTTATTTTTTATTGAAACATTCGCAATGCCTATTATCAACGGTATTAAAAAAAATATAAATATTTGATTTCTTGTAAAAATCTGATGGAAAACTAATATTAGTGAACTAAAAAAAATTATACCTAGAATAAAAATTCTTTCATTTTTAAATAATCTTTTTTTATTAAAGCTTTTATAGTTTGCAGCAGCTAAAATAATTAGACTTAAGAAAATAAATTTAAAATTTCCGATTATTCCTAAGGCAGAAATATTAAAAATGCTAAATCGTTGCGAGGCTATAGATTGAGGATAGGAAAAGTATTGCTCAATAAAGTCTTTTAATTTAATGCCATTTAATAAACCAAAAATAAATAAAATTGATATAAATATAGCTCCTCCTAAGAAAAATGGTGGTAGTAGATAATTTTTTTTATTTATAATTATGTAACAAAAAAAAATTGGAATTATACCTATTATGAAATAAGCAGAAGGCACTTGTTTAGATAAAAAAGCAAATATAAAGAAAAGAGGAATAAAAAAACTAATAAATTTTGAGTCTTTTTTAATACACAATATAATTAGGTATACTCCCATTAAAGAAAAAAAAGCCGAGTGATGATCGACAAACGGAGTTCCGCTTGACGGATAAGCTAAAATACTAAAACATAACGAAAAAAATATACTTTGTTTAATATTTAAGTCTAAGTTTCTGAAAATAAAAAATGTGAAAACTGTAACAAGTAGATTAATTAATGAAGCATGGAAAACATATACTTTCCAACTTGTTCCAAATAAAAAAAAAAGAAGAGCTTGGAAATAGTCAACAAATGGTCCGGATACTATCCAAAAATCTTTAAATGGATGAAATCCATTCAATATCATATTTCCTGTGTCAAAATGAGAAAAACTATCATGAGGAAAAACACCGAGATTTCCATAGTATTGATTTGCACCTATAGAAAAAATTGAGACTATAATTACTCCAAAGAAACTTTTTTGATTTATTTTTATTTTTAAAAAATTCAAGTTATTTAAGGGTTTTGTCTATTTTCCTACCCGCATCAAACAAATCTTTTACTGATTTAATTGATTTTTCAAATTGTTCTTTTTCAAGGCTAGATAATTTAATTTCAACAACTTTTTCAACTCCATTTTTTCCAATTATCACTGGAACTCCTGCATAAATATCTTTAATCCCATATTCTCCATTTAGGTAAGCAGCGCATGGTAATTCTTTTTTAAGATCTTTTAAATAACTCTCTGCCATCTCTACTCCCGCCGCTGCAGGCGCATAAAAAGCCGAACCTTTTTCAAGATATTTAACAATTTCTGCTCCTCCTTTTTTTGTTCTCTCGACTATTTCTTTTAATTCTTCATCAGATATTTTACCTGATTTAATAAAATCCTGTATTGGTTTACCTTGAATAGTTGTATGATTTAGCATTGCAACCATAGTATCCCCGTGTCCTCCCAAAACAAAAGATTTAATTTGATCAACGTTAATTCTTAACTTTTCAGATAAGAAGTAAATAAATCTAGATGAGTCAAGAATTCCAGCCATGCCTACAACTTTATTTTTAGGGAGACCTGAATATTTTTGAAGTGCCATAACTATAACATCCAAAGGATTGGTAATACATATTACAAAAGCGTTAGGAGAAGTTTTTTTAATACCTTCTGCAACCTGCTTAATAATTTTAAGATTTATTCCAAGCAAATCATCTCGGGACATACCTGGTTTTCTTGGTACGCCTGCTGTAATTATAATTACATCTGACTCTTTAGTTTCGTTGTAGTCACTTGTTCCTTTCAAATTGATATTGAAACTTTCAACTGGTGAAGATTGAGCTATATCTAAAGCTTTTCCTTTTGCAATTCCCTCTGCTACGTCAAAAAGTACTACGTCCGCTAATCCTTTTAATGCTATTAAATGTGCTAATGTACCTCCAATTTGCCCGGCTCCAATTAATGTTATTTTCTTTTTCATTTTTTTATTTCATCGTTGGCATTACAAATTCAGGATCTGACTTCAGACCATCTGGCCAGCGAGATGTGATTGTTTTTAATTTCGTATAAAATCTAACTCCTTCAGGACCATGCATATGCTGATCTCCAAATAAAGATCTTTTCCACCCTCCAAAACTATGAAAAGCCATTGGAACAGGAATTGGTATATTTATTCCAACCATTCCTATTTTTGCTTTACTTGAAAAAGATCTAGCTACATCTCCATCCCTCGTAAATATACTTACTCCGTTTCCAAATTCATGGTCATTAACTAAATTGAGAGCATCTTCAAAATTTTTAGCTCTTACAACTGATAAAACTGGGCCAAATATTTCTTCCTTGTAAATTCTCATATTTTTTGTAACTTTATCAAACAAGCATCCACCTATATAATATCCGTTCTCATACCCTTGAAGTTTTAAATTTCTACCATCTACTAATAATTTTGCACCCTCTTTCACACCAATATCAACATATCCTTTAACTTTTTCTAAATGATCTTTAGTTACTAATGGGCCCATTTCTGAGCTTTTATCCATTCCTGGGCCAACTTTTAACTTTTCTACTTTAGATTTTAATTTATCAACAAGTTGATCACCTATATTTCCAACAGCTACTGCTACTGATTGTGCCATACATCTCTCACCGGCTGACCCGTAAGCTGCGCCCATTAATCCATTCACTGCTTGATTAAGATCACAATCTGGCATTACTACACAATGATTTTTTGCACCTCCAAGCGCTTGAACTCTTTTTTCATTTTTCGCACAATTTTCATAAATATATTTTGCAATAGGGGTAGAGCCTACAAAACTTACAGCAGAAATAATCTTATTTGCAATTATTGCATCAACCACTTCTTTGTCACCGTTAACTATATTGAAAACTCCATCAGGCAATCCTGCCTCTTTAAAAAGTTCCGCAAGTCTAATTGAGCAAGAAGGATCTTTCTCTGAAGGTTTCAAGATAAATGTATTACCACAAGCTATAGCCATAGGAAACATCCACATGGGAACCATAGCGGGAAAATTAAAAGGAGTAATACCTGCACACACTCCTAGGGGTTGTCGTAGTGACCAACTATCTACATTTTTTCCCACATTTTCAGTAAACTCACCTTTGAGCATTTGAGGTATTCCGCAAGCATACTCAACAACTTCTAATCCTCTTGTGAGAGAACCTTTTGCATCTTCATAAACCTTACCATGCTCTGACACAATAATTTTTGTTAATTCATCTGAGTTTTTTTCAATTAATTCTTTATATTTAAATAAGACTCTAGCCCTTTGTAATGGAGGTGTGTTAGACCAATTTAAAAAAGCTTCTTGAGCTTTATTTACAGCATTATTTAAATCCTCGACACTTCCTAATTTCACTTTCGCGGACTCTTCCCCAGTGGCAGGATTAAAAACTGATGATAACTTTTTTGAATTCCCAGAATAGTTTTTTCCATTAACGAAATGCTCAATTATTTTCATAATCCTTGAATAAATAAGGTTTTAGCTTGTTGCAAGCATTTTTTTTATAGAACCAATGGCTTTTGCAGGATTAAGTCCTTTAGGGCAAGAATTAGTACAGTTCATTATTGTATGGCATCTATAAAGCTTTAATTCATCAGCAACTTTTTTTAATCTTTCTTTCTTTTCTTCATCTCTGCTATCGCTTATCCATCTGTAAGCTTGTAGTAATACTGCTGGACCTAAATATTTATCTCCGTTCCACCAATAACTTGGGCAAGATGTAGAACAGCAGGCACATAATATACATTCATAATAACCATCAAGTTTAGATCTCTCTTTTTGAGATTGTAAAATTTCTTGTTTTTCAGTATTTGTTTTTGAGGTCTTTAACCAAGGTTGGATAGACTCGTACTGTTTATATAAATTACTTAAATCTCCAATTAAATCTTTTATAACTTTCAAATGTGGTAAGGGATAAATATTCAGCTCTCCTTTAATATCACTATGAGATTTAATACAGGATAATGTATTAATTCCATCAACATTCATTGCACATGACCCGCATACCCCGTGCGCACATGATCTTCTAAAAGTTAATGATGAGTCAATTTCATTTTTAATCTTAAAGAGAATATCTAATACTTTAGGTCCACAATTATCCATATCAACTTCAAAAGTATCTATTCTAGGATTTTTCCCATCATCAGGATTCCATCTATAAACGTTAACTTTTTTTAAGTTATTAGAGCCAGTTTTGTCTTTATGATATTCTCCCTTAACTATTTTTGAGTTATTTGGTAGGGAAAACTCAGCCATTAATATACTCTTTCTTTTGGAGGAAAATATTGAACATCGTTTGTCAAAGTCCTAGCGTGAACATCTCTATATTTAACTTTGATTTCCTTGCCATTCTGCCAAGCTAAAGTGTGTTTCATAAATTTTTTATCATCTCTTTTTGAAAAATCTTCTCTAGCATGAGCTCCTCTGCTTTCTTTTCTGTGATATGCTGAGTCCATAGTAGTCATGGCTTGTCTTATTAAATTATCAAATTCTAAAGACTCTACAAGGTCAGTATTGAATAAAAGTGATTTGTCTTTAACAGATATGTCATCTAATCCTTCAAATGGCTTTCTAATTTCTTCCACACCTTCCTTCAAAGTTTTTTCTGTTCTGAAAACTGCACATTTACTTTGCATTGTTTTCTGCATAGATAGTCTTAATTGAGAAGTATTTGTCTCACCTTTCGAGTTTCTTATGCCGTCAAATCTGTCTAGACACTTATCAATCTCGCTTTGAGGGGACTTTTCATGAGGAGTATTCGGTTTTATTAATTCAGCAGCTCTTTTAGCGGCGGCTTTTCCAAAAACAACTAGATCTATTAATGAATTTGAACCTAGTCTATTAGCACCATGAACTGAGACACAAGCAGCCTCACCTATTGCCATAAGTCCAGGAACAATTTTTTCAGATCCATTTAAAGTTAAAACTTCTGCCTTATAATTTGTTGGTATTCCGCCCATATTGTAATGAACGG
>CACKXF010000027.1 GCA_902604065.1 uncultured Pelagibacteraceae bacterium
TACTTCCCATTTTAGTGTTGGATCAAGATTAATATTATTAAATTTTTCTTTCCATTTAGAATCTTTATCTGTATTTAATATAGGTCCCCTCCATCCTTGTCTTTTATCATAAGCTTCTATTCCATCTCTTAAAGCTTTAATTGCTTCTATTTGATAATTTATATTTAAAGGGGATTTGATACTGAGACCTTGGGTGTATAATTTTTCAAATCCATATTTATTTTTAATAATTCTTCTAACCTCTTCCGTATAAGAGTTTGCCTCATTTAATATTTGAATTTCTCTTTTTTTTAAATTAATTTTTTTGCTTTTAAAACTTAAAAACTCTTTTTCACTAATAAAGCCATTATTTTGTAAATTTTTTAAAACTAAATTTCTTCTGAATGTAGCTTCTTTTGGATCTTTAACTGGATTATATCTACTTGGTGCTTTAGGTAATGCTGCTAATAAAGCAGCTTCAGAATAATCTAAATCTTTAATAGACTTATCAAAGTATTCTAAGCTTGCAGCAGCAACACCATAGGTTCCTTGGCCAAGATAAATTTGATTTAAATAGAGCTCTAAAATTCTTTTTTTAGAATAAGCTTTTTCAATTCTAAATGCTAATATAGCTTCCTTAATCTTTCTTTTTAAAGATACTTCGTTTGTTAATAGAAAATTTTTTGCAACCTGTTGGGTTATCGTAGATGCTCCTTCAAGTCTTTTATCACCTAAGATATTTCTTATATTTTTAATTACAGCCCTTAGTATGCCTTTAGCGTCGACTCCAGGGTGCTCAAAAAAATTTTTATCTTCCGCAGATAAAAATGAATTTATAACAGTATTAGGAACAGCATCAATGGGAATGAATATTCTTTTTTCAATAGCATACTCAGCTAAAAGTTTACCATCTTTAGAATATACTCTGCTAGAAACTGGGGGTTGATAATTGGCCAGCTTCTTATAATCTGGTAATCCAGAAGAAAAATAAATAAACGAGGAAAAAATTAAGACTAATAAACTAGCAAAAATGATTATTAGTAACTTTGTAGAAAAATTTATTATTTTTATCATTTATAAATCACTTTATATCCTCAATTTTGGCTATCTTAAGGCATTTTAATTAGTAAAAAAAAATGTTATACTAAGACATAAACTATTAAAAATTTATGATTACAAAAACAAATATAATTTCAAAAGGAATTCAATTTACATGGGAAAAAATTTATATATCGATGCATCGCATCCAGATGAAACAAGAATTGTTCTTAAATCAAATACAACAATTGAAGAATACGAATACGAAGATAAAAATAAGATAAATTTTAAGAATAATATTTATTTAGGAACAATCAGTAGAGTTGAGCCCTCTCTTCAAGCCGCTTTTGTAGATTTTGGAAGAATTAAGCATGGATTTTTAGCATTTAACGATATTCAATCTGACTATTATCAAATCCCGTCGGAAGATAAGGAAAAACTAAAAGATGCAGAGGAAAAAATTAGAGAAGATCTTAAAAATACAAATATTGAGGAAGCTAATACCTCTTTAGATAGTTCTGATAACGAAAAAGTTGAGAATTCAGAAAACGAAATTAAAAAAGATAATGAAGCTACTCCAGAATTAAAAACTAATTATAGAGAGAAACTTAAAAGTACTTATGGCTTAAAAAGATATAGGATTCAAGAAGTGATAAAACCTGGTCAAGTAATACTTGTTCAAGTTTTAAAAGAAGAACGAGGTCAAAAAGGAGCTGCACTTACTACATTCATTTCTTTAGCTGGAAAATATATGGTTTTAATGCCAAATACAGCTAAAGGAGGTGGGATTTCCCGTAAAATTTTTAATTCACTTGATAGACAAAAAATTCGAGAAATTTTAAATAAAATCGAAATTCCTAAAAGTATGGGTGTTATTGTTAGAACTGCTGGAGCAAATAAAACAAAAAACGAAATTGAAAAAGATTTTCAAAATACTCTTAAAACATGGGAAGAAATTAAAGATAAAGCAGTTACTTCTAACGCACCTTCTTTAATATATGAAGAGGGGGATATTATCAAAAGAGCATTGAGAGATATTTATGATAATGAAACTAAATATATTTACGTCGACGGAAATGATGGCTATCAAAAAACAAAAAGGTTTATGAAAGAATTAATGCCCAAAAATTTAAAGATGGTAAAAAAATATAGAGGAAAAATCCCTCTGTTTCATGACTCTCTTATAGAAAAAGAATTGAACAATATATTTGAACCAACTGTAAAATTAAAGTCAGGTGGATATCTAGTTATCAATCCTACAGAGGCACTTGTCTCTATAGATATAAATTCCGGTCAATCAACAAAACAAATGAATATTGAAAAAACAGCTTTAAATACAAATTTAGAGGCAGCAGCAGAGATTTGTAGACAAATAAAGCTACGTGATCTTTCTGGTTTAATAGTAATAGATTTTATAGATATGCTCAATTTTTATAATAAAAGGACTGTTGAAAAAAAAATGAAAGAGAGTGTGAGAAAAGATAGAGCTAGGATTCAAATTGGAAGAATAAGTAATTTTGGTCTATTAGAAATGACGAGACAAAGACTTAGGGAAGGATCGATCAAATGGGAAACTAATTTATCATTAGAATCTTTTTCTCAAAAGATGGTTAAAAAAATTGAAATGTTAGCTTTTAATAACAAGATAAAGATAATTAAAGCCTTTTTACCAGACAAAGTTTGTGCTTATATTAATACTTACTTTTCAAAAGAAATGGATTATTTTAAGAAAAAATATTCTTATAGCATAGAGTTTATTGCAAGTCCTCTTTTAATAATTCCTGAGTATAAAATTGAATTATTAAATAAGTCTAAAAAGATTATATCTAAATTTGAGAATATTAATAAGGTTTTAGAATCATCATTTAAAAATAAGAAAGAAACATTTAAAGTTAGTAAAATTGAAAAGAAAAATGATAAAAGTTCTGTTAAAAACTTTAAAGAAAAAAATCAAATCAAAAAAATTGGTAAACCAAGAACTTTGTGGACTAGAAGAAAGAAAGCTAGCTAATTAAACCTGTTTTAGGTGAAGAGGCTATGCCGTAAGTATTAATTTTCATTCTTCCCGAAAGATAAGATTGTCTACCAGATATAACTGCATTTTTAAATGCCTCTGCCATAAGTATAGGATTTTTGGCGAGTGCAATTGCTGAGTTAACTAATACTCCTTGACAACCTAACTCCATAGCGATGGATGCATCAGATGCTGTACCTAATCCAGCATCAATAATTACTGGAACTTTAGAATTTTTTATTATTAGAGAAATATTCAATTTATTATAAATTCCTAATCCGGAACCTATAGGTGCTGCAAGAGGCATTATTGCAGAGGCACCTATATCTTCTAATTTTTTTGCGTGTAAAGGATCGTCAGTACAATAAACAAGAACCTTAAACCCTTCTTTGACTAAAGTTTTTGTAGACTTAATAGTTTCTATCATATCAGGATATAAAGTTTTTTTATCTCCTAATATTTCTAATTTAACCATTTTCCATCCCCCTATTTCTCTTGCGAGTCTCAAAGTCCTTAGAGCATCATTTGAATTAAAACATCCTGCAGTGTTAGGCAAATATTTTATTTTTTTTGGATTTAGATAATCCATTAAAAGAGGTTTTTTTTTATCAATAATATTCACTCTTCGAACTGCAACAGTAACCATATCTGCGCCTGAGGCTTTTACCGCATTAGCTGTTTCATTAAAACTTTTATATTTTCCTGTTCCAACGATTAGCCTGGATTTCAATATTGTATTATCGATTTTAAAAATATCTTTTTTCAGATTAACCTCCTCCAATAAACTGAACTATTTCAATTCTATCGTTTTCTTTGATTTTTTTCTTTTTGTAATTATTTTTAACGATTATTACCCCATTAAGCTCAACTGCAACTTTTTTCTCATTAACTTTGTATTTTTTAAGTATATCAAAAATTGAGGAATTCAGTTTTATTGTTGTTTTTCTTCCATTAATTTGTATTTTTGCCATAATTTAGTAATTAATTTTTTTTATATCAAAATAATGCATAAAATTTTAATAGTAAATGGTCCAAATCTTAACCTACTAGGTGAAAGAGAGAAAGATAAATATGGAAAAATATCGATTGAGAATATTAAGAAAGAATGTTTAGTTTTTTCAAATGAAAACAATATCAAGCTAGATTTTTTCCAATCAAATATTGAAGGGGAATTGGTAACAGAAATACAAAACTCTAGAGATAAATACGACTGTATTATAATCAATGCTGGAGGCTACACTCATACATCAGTAGCCATTCATGATGCGCTTAAAATTTTAAAAATTCCTATTGTAGAATTACATATTACAAATATTTATAAAAGGGAAGAATTCAGACATAAATCACTTATTAGTAGTGTGGCTACAGGTATAATTTGTGGTCTAGGTACAGAGGGCTATACTTTAGCTTTAAAAGCTTCTATAAATTTATTAAATAATGAAAATTGAAAAAAAACTTATTAAAGAATTAGTCGACTATCTTGCAGAGTTTAATTTAACAGAGATAGAATATCAAGATGGGACGAAGAAAATTAAAGTTTCAAAAACTTCTAGAACTACTATCGACTCTGTTAGAGCTGGAGCTGTTGTCTCTCCAACTAAAAGTGTTTTATCAGATAATAATGATCAAGAAGGAATAAGAATTAAATCTCCAATTATAGGTACTGCATACTTGGCGCCAGAACCAGGTGCAAAAAAATTTATTTCAATAGGAGATAAAATTAAAAAAGGTCAAACTGTAATGATTGTTGAGGCTATGAAAACGATGAATCATATCCCCTCGTCATCTGATGGTATTGTAAAAAAAATACTAGTAAACGATGGTCAGCCAGTAGAGTTTGGGCAGTCTCTAATTATTTTAGAATAAAAATGTTTAAAAAAGTTTTGATAGCTAATAGAGGTGAAATCGCTGTTAGAATAATTAGAGCTTGTAAAGAATGGGGTATAAACACTGTAGCTGTTCATTCTGATGTGGACTCTGATTCTATGCACGTAAGGTTAGCTGATGAAAGTGTTTGTATTGGCTCTCATCAACCGCAAAATAGTTATTTAAATATCTCATCATTAATGTCAGCAGTAGATTTAACTGGGGCTGAAGCTATTCATCCTGGATATGGTTTTTTATCGGAAAACTCTAAATTTGCGGATATTGTAACTAAACACGGTATAAAATTTATTGGGCCAAGTGCAAAACTCATAAGTGACATGGGTGATAAAATTCAAGCAAAAAAAATTGCAAAAAAAAATGGTCTACCTGTTATAGAGGGTTCTGAGGGAGCAATAGGTTCATTTGATGAAGCTAAAAGTTTGTGTAAAGATATAGGCTATCCAATCTTAATCAAAGCAGCAGCTGGGGGTGGTGGAAAAGGTATGAAGGTAGTAGAAAGTGAAGATAAATTAGAACAATTATTTTTATTAGCTAAGAATGAGGCAAAAAAATATTTTGGAAATGATGAATTATATATAGAAAAATATTTTAAAAATCCTAGACATATCGAGGTACAAATAATGTCTGGAAAAAATGGAACAGTTCAACTTGGTGAAAGAGATTGCTCTGTGCAAAGAAGACATCAAAAATTAATAGAAGAAACTCCAAGTCCTGTACTTACTGATGATCAAAGAAAAGAATTACTCAATAAAACTGTAAAAATGGTAGAAAATATTGGATACGAAGGAGCTGGTACTGTTGAATTTATTTTTGAAAATGGAAAGTTTTATTTTCTAGAAATGAATACTAGAGTGCAAGTAGAGCATCCAGTTACTGAAGTTCAAACCGGTATAGATATAGTAAAAGAGCAACTATGGATAGCTTTTACGGGAAATACAGCTTTAAAACAAAAAGATATCGATCCAAGGGGACACTCGATAGAATGTAGAATTAATGCAGAAGACCCAGCAAAAAACTTTCAGCCTTGTCCCGGTACTATATCAGTTTGTCATCAACCATCTGGTTTTAGGACAAGAGTAGATGGTTCTATATTTCAAGGATGTAAAATTACCCCTTTTTATGACAGTTTAATTGCAAAAGTAATATGCAAAGGAAGAAATAGAACTGAAGCGATTCAAAGAACATTGAGATCGTTAGATGAATTT
>CACKXF010000028.1 GCA_902604065.1 uncultured Pelagibacteraceae bacterium
CTCCTCCATCTCTTGCAACAGCTGGTCTTATTTTAGAGTCCAGAACATCCTTTATTTTAGAAATAGTTTCATTTTCATCTAACCTTTTTTCTTTTTTATTATCAGTTAGTATTGGATCTCCAGTTTTTTCAAAATAGTCATTTAAATGTGAAATGATCATGGGTTTTAAATCATCCCAAGAAGCTTTTTTTTCTTTTTTTATTGTTAAAAAATTGTCTGATATAAGAACTAATTCTACACCTGAAAAATTTAACACCTCTTTTATAAATGGAATTTTTATATTTTTTAAATTAGATTTTTTAAACTCCTCTGTACCGACTTTTGATAAAATTTTTTGTGATAAAAATTTTAACGAATCTGGATTGGGTGTTTGTTCAACTTGTATCATTATAAGATATGTATATTACACAAATCCTACTATTTCACGTATCTTTTTCAGGTTTTCCTCAGCGATAATGCTAGCTTTTTCTTTGCCTTTTCTTAATACATCTCTCAAGTGTTTTTTATCATCCATTAATTGAGTAATTTTCTTCCCGATAGGGCTTATTGTCTCAACTATTTTTTCAGAGAGTCTTGCTTTTAAAGATGAAAAATCTTTTCCAACAAATTCATTGATAGTAATTTCTATTTTCTGATCAGATAAATCAGAATAAATTGTTAATAAATTATATGCTTCAGGTCTATTTTCATAATCTTTAATATTTTCAGTAATCGGCTTCGCATCAGTTTTTGCCTTTTTAATTTTTTTACTATCTCATCAGGTTTGTCTTTTAGATTTATTCTTGAATAATCAGAATCTTCAGACTTACTCATTTTTTTAGTTCCATCTCTTAAGCTCATAACTCGAGAGATACTTTTTTGTATTAAAGGTTCTGGCAATGGAAAGAAATCTTTTACATTAAAATCATTATTGAATTTTTGAGCGATGTCTCTTGACAGTTCTAAATGTTGTTTTTGGTCAGCGCCGACTGGCACATGAGTAGCTTTATAAAGCAAAATATCCGCAGCCATTAAATTTGGATATATGTAAAGTCCGACACTTGCCTTTTCTTTGTCTTTGCCAGCCTTATCTTTGAATTGAGTCATGCGATTAAGCCATCCAACTCTACAAACGCAATTTAAAATCCAAGCAAGTTCAGCGTGCCCACTAACTGAGGATTGATTAAAAATTATGCTTTTATTTGGGTCTAAACCGGACGCTAAAAAACCTGCAGTTGTTTCTAAAATATTAGAGTTTAATTCTTTTGGATTCTGAAAAGTAGTAATCGCATGGAGATCAACAACGCAGTATAAGCAATTCATAGCTTTTTGAAGTGAAACAAAGTTTTTCAAAGCTCCTAGATAATTTCCAAGATGTAAATTACCAGTCGGTTGAACTCCAGAAAATACTAATTCCTTTTTCATATTAATTTATTTTAAAACTTTTTATATTAATTACTTTAAATAAATAACAAATTAAAAAATACAATAAAGCTACTAAGATTACTATAAATAATAAATATAAAATTTTATAATCACTTAAATAAGTCAAGTTTTTGCCAAAATATTTTAAACTCAAGTGAAAAACATAAGACATTATTGAAGTAGCAAATACTATTTTTATAAAACTAATATAAAACTTAGATTCAATTTTAAGGTAGTCATTTTTTACAAGAAAATATAAGTAATAAAAAACACCCAGCCAGGTAGAAAAAGTTGTTGCTATTGGAATAATAATGAAACCAAGTTCTTGAAAAAATAAAATACTTACGGCTATATTAATTAGAACAACGACTGAAGATACTTTAAAAGGAGTGACAGTATTGTCTCTAGCAAAAAAGAAATTTGCAAATATTTTTAAAATTGCAAAAGCAGGTATGCCATAACCAAAATATTTAAGTGCTAACGATGTAAGTTTAATATCATTTTCTGTGAAAGAGCCATAACCAAATAAAGCATTAACTATTTGTTCTGAACCAACAATCAGAGCTATGCTAGCTGGTAATGATAATAATAAAGATAACTCTAAAGATTTATTTTGAACTTTATTGGCTTGAGTAATTTTTTTATTTTTAATTAACTTGCTTAACACTGGTAAAGATACCGTGCTCACTGCAATGCCGGCAATTGCAAGATTAATTTGATAAATCCTGTCAGCATAATAAAGATAGGAAACTGCCCCAGCTTGAAATGAAGCTATAATTGTTCCAACCAAAATGCTTATTTGTGTAACACCAGATGAAAAAATACTAGGCAATAGTTTCTTTAAAAAAAATTTTACTTTTTTTCTAATTTTGTTTCTTAATATTAATGAAGGTTGATAAAATTTAAATGTAAAGAAAATTAAAAATATTAGTTGTATGAAACCAGACAGTGAAACTCCATATGATAAATTTAGAGCGTAATCTAAGTTAAAATAATATGAAATTATTAAAGATAAAATTAAAATTAAATTTAAGAAAATTGGTGCTGCTGCTGCAGCGGCAAATTTATTTTCTGAATTTAATATTCCAGCAAAAAAAGAGGATAAACTTACAAAAGCTAAAAAAGGGAAAGTAATTCTAGTAAAATCGACTGCTAAGTTAAATTTTTCATTGTCTTCGATAAATCCGGGGGCAATTAAATAAACAATATAAGGAGTAAAAATTTCAACTAGTAAAACTATTATTAAAAGACCTAAAGATAATAAAGTTAAGACTTCATCTGCAAACTTTTTGCCTTCCGATTTGCCTTTTATTTTTTCTGAGGTATAGCTTGGAATAAATGCAGCGTTGAATGTCCCTTCAGCAAATAGCCTCCTAAAAGTGTTAGGAAGTCTAAATGCTACAAAAAAAGCATCCGCATATATTGAAGTCCCTAAAAAAATTGCTATTAAAATATCCCTGAAATAACCCAGAACTCGGCTTAACATAGTATAAAAACTGAAAACAGTAGTAGAAGATAATAAATTCATATTTAAGACAAAATTATCAGTGATATATTCATCTATATATTACATACTCAAAATCTGATGACAAAAAAATCAAAAATTGACCATTACACTGATAAAGAAGCCTTGGATTTTCATATAAACGGCAAGTCAGGCAAAATTGAGGTTAATTCGTCAAAACCTCTAATATCTAAAAGAGATCTTTCCTTGGCCTATTCGCCTGGTGTAGCAGCTCCTGTTAAAGAAATTTCGAAAGATCCATCAAAAGCTTACGATTATACATCTAAAGGGAATTTGGTAGCAGTAATTAGCAATGGTTCTGCCATACTTGGTTTGGGCAACCTAGGTTCTTTGGCTTCAAAGCCTGTAATGGAAGGTAAGGCAGTTTTATTTAAAAGATTTGCAGATATAGATTCAATAGATATAGAAATAGATAGTAAAAATGTTGAGGAGATAATCTCTACTATCAAAAATATTGCAGGAACTTTTGGTGGAATTAATTTAGAGGATATAGCTGCTCCGGACTGTTTCTTAATAGAACAAAAACTAAAAGAAATTTTAGATATACCGGTTTTTCATGATGATCAGCATGGAACAGCTATTATAACTACAGCTGCATTAATTAATGCTCTAGATATTTCAAAGAAAAAAATTGATAAAGTAAAGATAGTTGTTAATGGTGCAGGAGCGTCAGCTATTGCTTGTACAAATCTATTTAAGAAAATTGGTGTTAAAAATGAAAACGTAATCATGTGTGACAGAAAAGGAGTTATTTATAAGGGAAGAGAAAAAGTTGATCAGTTTAAATCTGCGCACGCATTAGAAACAAAATTAAGATCTTTGGAAGAAGCCATGAAAGGTGCTGATGTTTTTCTTGGCTTGTCAGCAAAAGATGTTGTTAGTCGTGAAATGATAAAATCTATGTCAAAAAATCCTATAGTATTTGCATGCGCAAACCCAGATCCAGAAATTAAACCAGAAATGATTAAAGAGGTAAGAGATGACGCAATAATTGCGACAGGAAGATCAGACTATCCCAATCAGGTAAATAACCTAATAGGTTTCCCATATATTTTTAGAGGTGCTTTAGATGTTCGAGCAAAAGTCATTAATGACGAAATGAAAGTAGCTGCAGCAAATGCTATCGCTTTGCTTGCAAGAGAGGATGTACCCGACGAAGTAGTTTCAGCTTATGGGGGTGACCGACCTAAATACGGACAAAACTATATAATACCCTCCACGTTCGATCCAAGACTAGTTCGCATAATACCTTCAGCAGTGGCTGAAGCAGCTATTAAAAGTGGAGTTGCTAGAAAAAAAATTGATAATATAGAGAATTATAAAGATAGTCTTTCTGCTAGACTTGATCCATCAATGTCATTGATGCAAGGCATAAATGCACAAGTTAAAAAAACACCCAAGAGAGTGGTATTTGCAGAAGGAGAAGATGAAAATATGTTAAAAGCAGCTATTGAATTTGGTAAAAATAAATTAGGTAAACCGATTGTTATTGGTAATGAAAAAAGAGTTAAAGAAACATTAAGTAGTATTGGTTTAGATGAAAATTTTAAAATAGAAATTGTAAATTCAACGGATAAAGACAAAAGAGAAAAATATTCAAAATATTTATATAAAAAACTACAAAGAACAGGCCAACTTGAAAGAGACGTAGATCGATTAATTCGAAATGATAGAATTGCTTTTGGTTCTTCTATGGTGGCCTGTAATGATGCTGATGCTATGGTAACTGGAAATATAAGACACTATGCTGCTTCAATTGAAAAACTGAAGCATGTTTGTGACGCGAGACAAGGCGAACCAATTTTTGGAATGACTATGATGGTTTTTAAAGGAAGAACCGTCTTAGTTGCTGATACCAACGTAGAAGATTTTCCTTCGTCAGAAAGGTTGGTTGAAATATCTAAATCTTGTGTAAGGGTTTCAAAACTTTTTGGATTTGACCCTAAAGTTGCTTTTTTATCTCATTCAACATTTGGTAAACCGATTTCTAGAAATACAAAGCATGTAAGAGATGCAATTGATATTTTAAAAAAAGAAAAAGTTGATTTTGACTTTGATGGTGAAATGCAGCCTGATGTAGCTTTAAATCCAATTTATCAAGAAAT
>CACKXF010000029.1 GCA_902604065.1 uncultured Pelagibacteraceae bacterium
GCAATATCATCTTGGCTCATAGCAAAAGATACTTATAAAAAAATTGATCAAAAATACAGAATAGACTTCTGGATGGGTATAGGTTTTGGAACTTGGACTACTGCAATTATAACAACTCTAATTGGCTTTACATTAGCAGACTATCTTAACAAAGATATTATCATTGGTTTTGCAATTGTTAATCCTGTTTATTTCTTCTGTATGATGATCGGTGCGATGAACAATTTAAAAATTTCTTTAGCTGTAATTCTAGGAACTATTCTAGGCCCAGTGTTTTATTTATTTTCAAGCGAGTGGGCTATTCTTTTCGCTGGTTTAACAGCGGGCTCAATAGCATATTTATTTGGAGTGAGAGATGGATCCTAATAAAATTATCATATTAGCTATTATTGCAACATCTGTTGCAACATTTATATCTCGTTTTTTTGGGGCGATTACCTCTGAAAAAGTTGATGCTAAATCAAAACTTTTCGACTGGTTTAATTTAGTTGCTTACTCAACTCTTGCAGCTTTACTTGGTAGAATAATTATTTTTCCAGCTGGAGTGTTAGCTGATGCTGATTTAATTGTACGTTTAATAGTACTTATCAGCTGTATCTTTATTTTTATTATAATGAAGAAAAATTTAGTTATACCAACAATATTTTCTGCTATACTTCTATCTGTTTTAACAAGTATATGAGTTTAAAAATTGAAGATCATAAGAATTCTAAAAGAGTAAAGGTTATAAAAATACCTGAAGAAGATTTAGATAGATTAGTATTTCCATTTAAAAAACATTCAATAACATCATTAGAATATAAACCTTTTTCTAGGTTTACTATAGCAAAAAGCTTAGATGAATTATTTAAAAATGAGTTAAGCAAACATCTTAATAAAGTTTTAAACGATAGAAACTCAGGAACATTAATTATCGAACCCGAAATAAAAAATAATAAGTTTGACAAAGATTTCTTAGTAAAACTATCAACGTCTTTAGCTTATCTTGTTGGCAACCCAAATTTTGACTCCATGTCAGGCAAATACTATGCAAGATTTGAGGTAAAACATGTTGATCAAAGCGACTCTTATTTAAGAAAAGCATATACAAATCTCGATCTTCATACAGACGGAACTTATGTTAAGGAAAAAACAGATTGGCTAATAATGACAAAGATGGAGGAGCAAAATGTTTCAGGAGGGGAAAGCGTCATACTTCATTTAGATGATTGGGAGTATTTAAACGATTTAAGCAAGGACCCAATAGGGAGACAAAATTTCATTTGGGGATCACCCAAAAGCAAAAATGTAGAATACAAAGTTGAACACCCCGTATTTTCAAGTGACAACAAAGGTAAGCCAATTATTTCCTATATTGATCAATTTCCTGAACCAAAAAATATGGAACAAGGTTTATTCTTACAAAAATTATCTGATGCATTAGAAGAGAGTAAGAATAAAGTAGTATTTCCTTTACCGGTTGGATCAACAATTTTTTCAAATAACTATTTTTGGTTGCACGGAAGAAAAGCCTTTAAAGAGCATTCTGGGTTATCTAGAGAACTATTAAGAATTAGAGGAACTTTTTTCCATTAAATCATATTGACTCTTGTCTATTAATTAATTTTAATAAGTATAATTAATAACAAACGGGAGAAACATATGTTTAATAAATTTAAAAAATTTATCAGCCTAGTATTTGCTACCGTTCTTTTAACTTCAATCTCATCTACAAGCTTTGCAATTGATAAGTTACACTTCATTATCGGTGGTGGTGCTGGTGGTGGTTGGGATGGAACTGCTAGAGGAACAGGTGAAGCTTTAACAAAAGCTGGTTTTCTAAAAAGCGCTTCGTTCGAAAATATGTCAGGTGGTGGTGGAGGAAAAGCACTATCTTACATAATCAATACTAAACCTGAAGGAACTGTATTAGTTCAATCTACACCTTTAGTATTAAGATCAATCACAAGACACAAAGGCTATGTAGCTGGATCTGGTGTATTATCTTATAAAGATGTTAAACCAATAGCTGGTGTAATAGGTGACTACGGTGCTATCGCAGTTGCTAAAAACTCACCATACAAAAATTTTAAAGATGTAGTGGATGCTTACAACGCAAATCCTAAGTCAATAAAAATGGCTGGTGGTTCTGTTAGAGGAAGTATGGACCATTTAATAGGAGCACTTGCATTTAAAAAAGCAGGAGCTGACGCAAACAAAGTTGTTTACGTTCCTTATGATGCAGGTGGAAAAGCATTAGCTGGACTTTTATCTGGAGAAACTCAAATTCTTTCAACTGGTTTGGGAGAAGTTATGGGAGCAAGAGACCAAGTAAGAATTATTGGTATCACAGCACCTAATAGAGTTGGTGATGCTCCTGAAGTGCCTACACTTAAAGAACAAGGTTTCGATGTTCAGTTTGTAAACTGGAGAGGATTCTTTGCCCCTAAAAGTATGAGTGGTGGTGATGTTAAGAAAATCGCTAAAATGTTAGGCGATGTTCAAAAAACACCTGAGTGGGAAACAGTAAGAAAAAGAAATGCATGGGTAAATATTTACAACCCAGGAAGTAAATTTGACAAATTCTTAAAAAAACAAACTAAGGAAATGACAAATTTAATGAAAGAACTAGGAGTAATTTAGTTAACTAAATTCTTCAAACTTTAAAGGGAGAGCAGTGAAAATAAACTCAGTAAAAATTATCTCACTGCTCTTCTTTGTTTTATCCGCTTTCTATTTATATACCGCACATCAGATACAAGTTTTTGCTTTTGACGAGGGATCTCCCTTTAACGCCAAAACCTTTCCGATTTACCTAGGTTATATGGGAATGCTTTTTTCCGGATTGAAAATTGTTTTACCTGACCAAAAACCTATTGAAGTTAATCCAGCAAATTTAGAATTTAAAAAAACAATTTTATTAGTTATCGCTATGATTTTTTATGGGGCAACAATACTTAAAGTAGGTTTCTTTCTATCAACTTCTTTATTTCTAGTTTTCTCTTATTATTTTTTAGGGGAGCGAAGGTGGAAGTATATTTTAATTTTTTCTTTCCCATTCGTTGCAATTTTTATGTACTTACTTCACGGTTTATTAGCCGTTTACCTTAGAGATCCTTTATTAAAATATATAGGAATTATGGGATGATCGAGGGTATTTTAATAGGATTAAAAACTGCTTTATCCTTTCAAAACCTTTTAATGGTAATGATTGGTTGCTTTGCAGGAACCATTATTGGAATGCTACCAGGCTTAGGACCAATGACTGCAATAGCATTAATGATCCCTATCACCTATGGATTTGATCCAGCCACTGGTCTAATTTTAATGGCAGGAGTTTATTACGGAGCAGTTTTTGGTGGATCTACATCTTCAATTTTAATAAATGCACCAGGCGTACCTGGTACAGTTGCTACATCTTTCGATGGCTATCCCATGGCACAACAAGGTAAAGCAGGTAAAGCTCTAGCAATAGCAGCCTATAGTTCTTTTGCCGGTGGTACGATTGCAGCAATATTTTTATTAATAGCAGCTCCTAGTTTATCAAAAGTAAGTTTATCATTTAGGTCGCCAGATTATTTCGGCTTAATGATTTTAGGTTTAACAGCTGTTGCCGCTTTTTCATCTAAAGGTAATTTTTTAAAAGCAATGATGATGTGTGTATTAGGGCTGATGTTAGCCTCAGTCGGACAAGATACTTTATCTGATATTCCTCGTTTTACTTTTAATACAATGAATTTATCTGATGGAATTAGTTTCGTTTTAGTTGTTATGGCTACTTTTGCTATGAGTGAAGCTTTAACCATTATTCTTAAAAAAAATGATCCTACTAAAGCAGCTAAACAAATTTCATTAACAGATTTAGGTTCAATAAAAGTAAGCAAAGAAGAAACAAAACAAATGGCCAAAACTATACCGCGTTCTTCTATTTTAGGATTTATTGTAGGAGTTTTACCAGGAGCAGGTGCTACAATAGCTTCTTTTTTGGCTTATGGAATGGAAAGAAATTTTGTAAGTAATGAGGAAAAAGAAAAGTTTGGTA
>CACKXF010000030.1 GCA_902604065.1 uncultured Pelagibacteraceae bacterium
TCCTTTAGTATCTAAAAAATTTGTTATTGACTTACCTACACTTGATTGTATTCCGTATTTTTGATCTCTATTATAAACGTATAAATTAGTAAGAAACCTTCCTAGCGCACAAACAAGTACAATAATAATGACTATGAACCACTTGGGGTTGACTACTAGAACTTCATTTTTGGCAACAGTTCTTAAACCAACTATTGGTCCAAATAATGCTAAGGCAATTAAGCCTGTAAAAAGACTATCTTTAATTGAAGATATTAAAAAATTTTTTTTCATTTATACTTTTTCAATATCAGGTTTGCCTAAAAAACCAGTTGGAAAAAATATCAGTACAACCACTAAGACTGTAAATGCAGCAATGTCTTTATATTCAATAGAAATATAGCCTGACCAAAATACCTCGATTAAACCTATTAATAATCCTCCAAGCATTGCTCCAGGTATTGAACCTATTCCACCTAATACAGCAGCTGTAAATGCTTTTATACCAGCTAGGAATCCTATGTAAAAGTCAATAACTCCATAATACATAACAAACATCATTCCTGCGACTGATGCCAGGGAAGAACCAATTATAAATGTAATAGATATAGTTCTGTCTACATTAATTCCCATAAGGGCTGTCATTGTCCTATCTTGTTCACAAGCTCTTTGGGCTCTACCAAGAGCAGTCTTTGTTATAAGCAAAGTAAAAACTGCCATTAAAATTATTGTCACTAAGATTATAAAAATTTGTAAGTAGCTCCAAGATACAGTGAAACCAGTTTCCTCCATAAAGGTAAAACCTCCCTGGATCACTGGTTGTAATGTTTTTATTCTTGCGCCTTGAGCTGCCTGAACATAGTTTTGTAGAACTATAGACATACCTAGAGCTGAAATTAATGGAGCTAATCTAAAAGACTTTCTTAAGGGCTTATAAGCTAATTTCTCAACAGTCCAGCCGTAACAAGCTGTAAAAACCATAGCTATTAAAAGTGTAAGTAATAATACAATAGGTAAAGCGATACTTGTAAGCGCAAATAATATAAATGAAATTAAAGCAATAAAAGCGCCCACCATAAAAATATCTCCGTGAGCAAAATTTATCATACCAATAATTCCATAGACCATCGTATATCCAATAGCTATCAGTCCATAAACCGAGCCAAGAGTTACGCCATTAATTAGTTGTTGTAAAAAATACGCTGTATCCATATTTAAAGTTTTAAAATTTTTTAAAGATACTATTTAAAGCTTTTTGTTGAACTTTGTAAAATTTCTTTTTTTTAAGCTCATTAAGCACATAAGCATTAGTTCCGCCAGGGGTTTGTGATTCTAGTACGAGTTGTTTTAAAGAGATTTTGTTTTTATTTATAGCATCCTCTGATAAAGCTAAAAAAAGTTCTCTTGTATAATCTTCTGCGTCTCTCCTTTTTATACCTTTAGATACTAACCAATTACTGTTTTGGTTTAACAAATTGTAAAATGAAGCCATAAACGATGAGGTCGCCCAAAAACTTTTTGAAGTTTTTTCACTTTTTAGCTCTATTACTTTACCAAGATGCTTAAAAAAGTTTTTTAATTGATTGTTTTTCGGGCAAATTATTATCGGTCCTTTTCGTATACCTATAAATGGTAATGGAATAACTCTGGATACATTTTTACTCTTTGTATATTTTTTTAATTTTTCTAGATTTATAGTTGATATAAGGCTTATTATTTTCTTATTTTTACTAAACTTAAGTTTTGATAAAATTTTATTTCCAACTTGAGGTGTTATAGATAAGAAAATCCAATTAGACTTATCTATAAGCTGTTGATTGTTAATTGAAACAGTCACTTTTTTAAATCTTTTGCTTAATTTTTTTGATATTAATTTGTTTCGAGGGGAGATATAAATTTTTTTGATTTTGAGCTTAGATTTAAAAATACCTTCTATAATTGAAGATGCAATATGTCCTGAGCCTAAAAATCCGATATTCATAATAAATGCAGAATAACCACTCTATACCAATTAATAAAGAAAATTTTAAACTGATTTTTTCAAAGGAATTTATTTTTGTAATAATAGTTTCCATCCCCGCAGCAATAATTGCTGAGTATTTTAACGTTCCCCTAGCTTGGTTTTTAGGCCCAATGATTGCAACATCTTTATTATCTCTATTTGGTCTAAAACTAGTTATGCCAAGGTTAGTTTTAAGTATAATATTAATTCTTCTAGGTCTCTACATTGGAAATTATATAGACAAAAATTTATTTTCTCAAATGCACCAATGGATTTGGACATCATTAATTATGTTAGGATACATAATTTTAAGCGTCTTATTTGTTTCTAAATATCTGGAAAAATTTTCAGGATATGAAAAAAAAACATCGATTTTTTCTGCTGCTCCAGGTGCTTTAGGACCACTATTAATTTTAGCTGAGGATGAAAAATCTGATCTGAGTCAGGTTGCAACTTCACATTTAATAAGGTTGATTATTATAATAACTGTATTCCCTTTTATTGTAGATAGTTTCTATGATCAAAATAAAATTGAAAAGATAGATATAATTCTTGAACAAAATATTTATGACCTATTTATTTTAATAGTATCATCTTTGTTCATTATTTTTATTTTTGATAAAATAAAAGTTCCCGCGGCACTCTTGGCGGGCACGCTTGTAGCTAGTGGATTATTACAGATTACAGAAGTTGCAAGTTATAAATTGTCTCCAGGTATAATTGATTTTTGTTTATTAATACTTGGGTCCTCAGTGGGTTGTAGGTTCGCAAATAAAACTTTTGGTGAAATAGGAAAAAATGCTTTGCATAGTTTTGTTGCTACTTTTTTTTTGGTTGTTCTTGGTGTGCTGGCAGCTTACTTGGCAGGTTTAGTTATTGATAAAAACTTCTTCACATTATTATTATCTTATTGCCCTGGTGGAATTTATGAGGTTGCGGTAATTGCTATTTTTTTTGATTTAGACCCAGAATTTGTATCTTTTCACCACATCATAAGATTATTGATGATTTTATTTATTGTGCCTTTAATCCTAAGATTAATGCAGAAAAAAACCTAATTTCAACCTCTCTTTTTTGACATTAATTAAAATTTAGAGTTAAATTTGTTATGGCAAATTTATTTGACTTAATTGGAAGAATAATGATTTCAGCAATTTTTTTATT
>CACKXF010000031.1 GCA_902604065.1 uncultured Pelagibacteraceae bacterium
TGTAATGTCTCAAGGATTTGGTTATCCAGCATTTCCCGTAGATACACACATACACCGATTAGCTCAAAGATGGGGATTAACTAATGGCAAAAATGTTGTTCAAACTGAAAAAGATTTAAAAGCTGCTTTTCCTAAGAAAAATTGGAATAAACTTCATCTTCAAATTATCTGGTTTGGAAGAGAATATTGTAAAGCAAGAGATTGTTTTGGTTTATCTTGCAAAATTTGTAAAAGCTGTTACCCAAATAGAAAAAAGAAATTTATTACAAAAAAAGCTTAATATGAAAATTCTAGGTATAGGAAACGCGATTGTCGATGTTATTTGTAAAGTTAATGATAGCTTTTTAAGAGATAATGAACTTACTAAAAGCACAATGAGGCTTGTTGATGAAAAAGAGTTTAAAAAACTTCTTAAAAATCTGAAGATTGAAAAAACTATATCTGGTGGCTCTGTAGCTAATTCTATTGTTGGTCTTTCTCAGCTTGGAAACGAAGTAGGTTTCATTGGTAAAGTAAATGATGATGATTTAGGCAGAAAATATTCCGATGGGCTAAAAAAAGAAAATGTTAAATATCACTACAATATTAAGTCAGAGGTAATTCCAACTGGAACTTGTTTAATTTTGATCACTCCGGACTCAGAGAGAACGATGTGTACCTTTCTTGGCACAGCTGGAAAAATAAGCGAGAACGATATTGATGAAAAAATAATTAAGCAAAGCGAAATTACTTTTCTTGAGGGTTACTTGTGGGACAAAGGCAATCCTCAAAAAGCATTTAATAAAGCGATAATTAATTCTTCACAATGTGCTATGTCTCTTTCTGATTTATTTTGTGTCGAGAGACATAAAAAGTACTTTTTAGATTTAGTTGAAAGTAAGTTACATATTACTTTTGCTAATGAACAAGAAATTAAAGCTTTAATAGGAGGTAAAGATTTTAAAGATGTTATTGAATTTGCTAAAAAGATTAAAAAATTAATAGTAATAACTAGAGGTGAGAATGGCGCAATAGCAATTCATAATGATCAAGTTGTAGAATGTAATGCTGAAAAAAATTTAAAAATTAAAGATCTTACTGGCGCAGGAGATTTATTTGCTGCAGGATTTTTACATGGACATGTGAACAAATTATCTCTGAAAGAAAGTTTAAAAAAAGGAACTGAGCTATCCTCAAAAATTATACAACAAGTTGGAGCAAGATTATAATTTAACGTTAATTCAATTCTGAATACTTATTCTTCTTTTTTCTTTTAAAACTTCCTTTGCCTTTTTTAGGTTTGACTATTCTTGGTTTGTATTTAGAGGACATTAAATCTTTTGCAAATTTATTTCTTTTTTTCAAATTGTATAACCTTTTTTTTCGCTTTTTATAAAAGTCTCATCATTAAATTTTTCTTTAATTTTTTTTCTCAATCTATAAATATGCGTTTCAACGGTATGGGTATCTGCTTGATCAGAATACTGCCATATCATAGTTAAAATTTCTTTTTTTTTTGTATACGATTTGCTTTTAAGCAGTTCTATTAGCTCAATTTCTTTTTCGGTTAATTCCATCGAAATATCTTTCTTAATTAATTTTCTTGAATTTTTATTTAAAACATAGTCGTTAATTCTTAAAGATGAATTAATTCTAAATTTATTTTTTATAATATTATTTAATATAATTTTGTTAATTTGGTCTACAGAAGTTGGCAAAGATAATTTTTCAATATTTTCAAAGCCTTTAATTTTTTTGGACTCATGAAATATTATTTTATTTATCTCTACGTTTGTAATAATATTTTTTAAGTTATTATTACCTAAAACATCCTCATGAATTATTACTCCTTGGCAATTTTTTATGGAAATATCATTGTCTAAATCACTAATTACTTTTAAATTAAAATTTAAATGAGGCCTAAGCTCAATTAACGCGTTATTAAATTGTTTATTTCCAAAAGCTAAAATGATATTTTTTTTATCAGTCATGGATATAGTATTAAAAAAAAAATTAATCCTTTTAAACAATTATAAGATAAAATGTGCCATTGGTAAAAGAGGAATTACAAATAAAAAAATAGAAGGGGATAAATGCACCCCTAAAGGCCGCTTTAAGTTAAAATATATTTTTTACAGGAAAGACAGAGTAAAAAACATTAGTTCTAATATTAAACTAATCCCAATTAAGAAAAATTATGGTTGGTGTGATGATATAAATTCAAAATTTTACAATAAATTAATTAAATTTCCTTTTAAGTTTAAAGCCGAAAAATTATATTTAAATGAAAACATCTACGATATTATTATTGTTATTGATTATAATTTGAAACCTGTAAGAAAAAAGAAAGGTAGTGCAATTTTTCTGCATGTTGCTAAAAAGAATTATCAAGCAACTTTAGGCTGCATAGCTTTATCTAAACGTGATCTAAGATATTTAGTGTCTTCAATTAAAAAAAATACATTCTTGAAGATAACTTAAGTTCTACTTCCAAATATAGAGCTCCCTATCCTTATATGAGATGCACCGTATTTTACTGCCTTCATATAATCATTGGACATTCCAATGCTCAAATTTTTAAAACCCATTTCATGGTTAAGTTCAGATATTTTTTTAAAATGCTTTTCTGGTATTCCATCATTAGGTGGAATAGCCATTAGCCCTAAAATATTTAACTTCAAGTCATTATAACAATATTCAGAAAATAATTTTAAATCACTTATTTTCATTCCACCTTTTTGATCTTCTGAACCAAGATTAACTTGTATAAAATATTTAAGTAATTTATTTTTTTCTATTTGTCTCTTACTCAGTTCTTTTGCTAATTTTT
>CACKXF010000032.1 GCA_902604065.1 uncultured Pelagibacteraceae bacterium
AGTTTAAATAAATAATTTATTTCTGTTTTTGGTCTTTTCCAATTTTCTGTTGAAAATACGTAAAAAGTTACCACTGGAATATTAAGTTTTATAGATGTTTCTACAACTTTTTTGACAGTCTTTACCCCTATTAAATGACCATAATTTCTATTTTGTTTTTTTTTCTTACCCCATCTACCATTACCATCCATGATGAATGCGACATGGTTTAGTTTATTCATATCTGTGATATTTCTTTTTCTTTCTCAGAAGATATTTTTTCAATTAAAGCTATATGGTCATCTGTAAGTTTTTGAATATTTTTTTCAAATTTTTTACTCTGATCTTCAGATATTTTTTTATCTTTTAGTTTACTTTTAAGTTCCTCATTACCCTCTCTTCTTATATTTCTTATCGAAACTTTATTTTTTTCTGCCATTCCATTTAAGATTTTTATAAGATCTTTTCTTCTTTCTTCAGTCAAGTCTGGAATTCTAATTCTTATAATTTGACCATCAATTTGAGGATTAATGCCTAGATCAGATTTTTGAATTGCGCTATCTATTAAGCTGACATTAGTTTTATCCCATACTTGTACGGATATTAATCTAGCTTCAGGAACAGAAACTGTAGCTAGTTGGTTAATTGGCATTAGCTGTCCGTAAACATCAACTTTTATCATATCTAACATAGCAGCATTAGCTCTTCCGGTTCTTAAAGTTGATATGTCCTTTTTAAAAGCTTGAATTGTTTTGTCCATTTTTAATGAATAATTATTTTCTACAAATTCTGAGCTCACTTTTATATTCCTTCACCAACCTTAAATCTTACAAATTCAACTATTTGAATTTCATCTTCTTTTTGATTATCTTTTAAAATATCTGAGACTTTTTTTTCAGGGTCCATTATCCAAACTTGATTTAACAATGTGTTGTCAGATATAAATTTGTTCATTTTACCTTTCGATATTTTATCAACTATTTCATCCTTTTTACCAGAATTAACTAGTTCCTCTTTAATGATTTCCATCTCTTTATCTAATATTTCTTTACTAATACCCTCTTTATTAATAGAGATTGGGTTTGAAGCTGCAATATGCATGGCAATTTTTTGACCGAAAGTTTGATCATCAATATTTGATAACTTAACTGCAGATACTATTTTTCCTATATTCTTTTCTAAGGCTGAATGTACATAAAAATAATTATTACCGCCATTTTTATTTAAGTATTTACTTCTCCTGATTGTAATTTTTTCACCTATCTTAGCTATTAAATTTATTAAATTTTCCTCAACAGCAATTTGATTGCTCATTTTCATTTTTTTTATTTTTTCTAAATCAGCTTTAGCTTGAAAATTAATTTTTGAGATTTCTTTAGCAAAATCTAAAAAATCCTTGTTTTTAGCTACAAAGTCAGTTTCACTATTAATTTCAATTATTGAAATATCTCCATTTTTTTCTTCAACTAAAACAATGCCTTCAGATGCGCTTCTACTCATCTTTTTGGTTGCTTTAGCTATTCCTTTTTTTCTTAAATATTCTATTGATTTTTCAATATCACCATTATTTTCATCTATGGCTACTTTGCAATCTTTAAAACCAACCCCAGTAAGTTCTCTAAGTTTTTTAACATTATCTAGAAGATTTTTGTTAGACATTTATTAATTTAGTTATTTAATTCTTTAAAGATAATTTTTTTTCTGTTTTATTCGCTTTTGGTTTAAGCTGATCTGAGTTTTTTTTGTCTTTTTTATTTTCTTCTGTCTTCATTTCTATATATTTTTCTGCATCTTTAATAGTGCTTTTCAAAAGTTCGCAGTACAAATTTATTGACCTACGAGCATCATCATTTCCTGGAATGGGAAAATCTATTCCAGTGGGATCTGAGTTGGTATCTAAAACTGCTATAATAGGTATATGTAACTTTTTAGCTTCATTTACTGCTAAAGACTCTATGTTTGTGTCAATTATAAATATCAAATTTGGTATTTTTTTCATATCTGCAATACCTCCAAGAGATCTTTGTAATTTATCTCTCTCTTTTCCAAATTTAATTATTTCTTTTTTTGTAAAACCCATATTGTCTTTTGACAATTGATCGTCAAGATTTTTTAATCTCTTAATAGAATTTTGTATTGTATTCCAGTTTGTTAACATTCCACCTAACCATCTATAATTTACAAAAAATTGGGAAGTTTCCTTTGCCAGTTCACTTACTTGTTCAGAGGCCTGTTTTTTTGTTGAAACTATCAAAATTTTTCCTCCTCCAGAAATACACTTGTGCACCTCTACTAAGGCGTTTTTTAAATAATTTACAGTTTGTGTTAAGTCTATAATATGAATAGAATTTTTCTCTCCAAATATATAACTTTTCATTTTAGGGTTCCATCTTAGGGTCTTATGTCCAAGATGAACTCCTGCCTCTAAAAGTTGTTTAATATTTATTTCAGGTACTTTCATAACTTTTTCCGGTTAATCCACCACAACTACTCCATAAACTGGACCGGAGGGAATTATCCCAAAAGTTGTGTGCGAA
>CACKXF010000033.1 GCA_902604065.1 uncultured Pelagibacteraceae bacterium
TTTGTTTATTGGATTAAAAATTTCTTTTTTGTTTGTTAAGGAGCTGGTTAAATGTAAGTTATTCATTAAATTTGCAAACAGGTATAGGATTCATTTTGTGTAAGTTTTTTTCTCTTATCTTTAAATATTTCTGGTAGTTTGGATCATCTTTATTTACCATAGCTTTTTCAAGATCTTCATAACTCATTCCTAATTGTTGGACATCGTTTCTGCCATCATCCCACAAACCATCTGTTGGTTGAGAATTTATAATCTCTTCTGAAACTCCAAGAAATTTACCTAATTCCCAAACTTGAGTTTTTGTACAATCAGCTATTGGAGATATATCTACTCCTCCATCACCATATTTAGTATAAAAGCCAACACCAAAATCTTCAACTTTATTACCTGTTCCAACTACGATACCTGAATTAGCTGCAGCTACCTGATAAAGGGTTGCCATTCTTAGTCTTGCTCTTGAATTTGCAAATCCGTGCTCGTTATCGAAGTTATTCAAAACCTGAGAGAAAGATCCAAATATTTTATCCATCTCAATCAAATGGTGTTTAACGTTTTTGTATTTGTCTTCTAACCACTTTGCATGTTTCAAACTTAAGTCATGTTGGGACTTTATTTGTTTAATTGGCATTGTTAACACAATCGTTTTTCGTCCTGTATTTGCACATAAAGTACTAACTACAGAGGAGTCTATACCACCTGAGATACCAACTACTAATGTTTTAGGATTAAATGATGCAGTCTCACAATAGTTGTTTATCCAATCAGTGATAATTTTTGCTCTATTTTTTACTTCCATAACTAATACACCTCCTCTTTTAAGGTTATGTCTTAATAATTACAATAATTATTAAGACGCGGCTTGAATAATTTTTTTTGAATATTTTGAGTTTTTCTTAATTTCTTCAGAAATTAGAAAAGCTAATTCTAGTGCTTGATCAGCATTCAATCTGGGGTCGCAGTGAGTTCTATATCTGTTGGATAAATCATTTTCTGATATTTTTTGAGCTCCGCCAGTACATTCAGTCACATCTTGGCCTGTCATTTCAACATGCAATCCTCCCGCATAACTTCCTTCAGCTTGATGAACTGCAAAAAAGTTTTTTACTTCCTTAAGAACGCTGTCAAAAGGTCTTGTTTTAAATCCTGTGGCTGCTTTGATAGTGTTACCATGCATCGGGTCACAAGACCAAATTACATTTAACCCTTCTTTTTTAATTTCTTTTATTAATTTTGGTAAATATTTTTCAACATTGTCAGAACCAAATCTAGAGATCAGAGTCATTCTTCCAGGTTCATTATCCGGATTTAAAATATTACAAAGCTTTACTAGTTCCTCTGGTTTTAAAGTTGGACCACATTTTAATCCTAAAGGATTTTTTATACCTCTACAAAATTCTACATGAGCTCCATCTGGTTGTCTAGTTCTATCCCCTATCCATACAAAATGTGCCGATGTGTCATGATACTCACCTGTAGTAGAGTCAACTCTGGTCATTGCTTCTTCAAAAGGTAGAAGTAGAGCTTCATGAGAAGTATAAATATTAACTGTTCTTAACCTTCTATTAGTATCAGAGTTAATTCCGCAAGCTTCCATAAAAGCTAATGCATCGCTAATTTTGTCTTCTATTTCTTTATATTTGCCTTTTGTCTTGTCTTTAATAAAACCTAGATTCCATAAATGTACTTGTCTAAGATCGGCAAATCCACCTTGCGAAAAAGCTCTTAATAAGTTTAATGTAGAAGCTGATTGAGAATAAGCTCTAAATAATCTTTTGGCATCAGGTATTCTTGCTTTTTCATTAAAATCCATCCCATTAATATTGTCACCTAAATAACTTGGTAATTCTTTTCCATCTTTTTTTTCTACAGGTGAACTTCTTGGTTTTGAAAATTGACCAGCTATTCTTCCAACTTTTACAACTGGTACTGAAGCAGATGCAGTTAAAACTAAAGACATTTGTAAAATTACTTTAAAAGTATCTCTTATATTATCAGGATGAAATTCAGCAAAACTTTCAGCACAGTCTCCTCCTTGAAGCAAAAATGCTTTACCTTCAACTACTTGTGATAATGATTTTTTTAAGGATCTAGTTTCACC